>DASXQK010000272.1:0-4815 GCA_036493015.1 Dongiaceae bacterium
GAAGATGTTGCCATCCTCGCCCTTGCCGATCAGCCCGGCCTCGATCGCGAGATCCAGCTGCACCCCGGCCTTGGCCAAAGCATCGCGTAGCGCCGTGCGCCCTTCCGGGGCATAGCCCAGGCGAAATCGGGCGATGGTCGCTTCGCTCAGGCCCCGCTGCTTCAGGTAATCCAGGGCCTGGCGGCCTTGTGGCACCTTCAACTGCTGCTCATACCAGGCGGCCGCGGTTTCCATGGCCGAGACCAGTGTTGCCTGGCGCTGGGTACGCTCGCGGTCCTCGGGCGAGGATACGGGGAGCTCCAGCCCGGCCTCGCGGGCCAGGCGTTCCACGGTTTCGGGAAAGCTCAAACCGTCGCTGCGCATGACGAAGCCGATGACATCGCCATGGGCCCCGCAGCCAAAGCAGTGGAAGAAACCCTTGTCGTCATTGACGGTAAACGAGGGCGACTTCTCGGCGTGGAAGGGGCAGAGCCCTGTCTGCTCGCGCCCGCGGCGCGTCAGCTTCACCTTGCGCGAAATGACCTGAACCAGCGACAGGCGCTGGCGAAGCTCATCCAGAAACCGGGGCGTGAAACTCATGGGGCAAGCCTCAGGCGAGGCGAAACGATCATCCTAATGGCAGTGGCCGGGCTTCGCCAGCGGAAGCGGGCGGCCGTGGCGCCTAGCTGACGCTATATCGGTCGATAATCCACAGCCATGTTCCGTCCTTTTGCCGGCGGGCGACCTCGGCAGTCATACTGCCGTCAGGCAGGCGGGTCGAGGTGAGGGCGAGGTCCGCGGCAAGAAGGGCCGCTCTCTGTTCGCCGATCTGGAACTTGCGGCCCGACGCCACCGCTTCGGTGAACAAGGCGCGAATCGCTTCATGACCGCGCACCAGCTTTCCCTCGCCGGCGTCGATGACGGCCTGGGGCTCGAACAGAGCGACCATCCCCTCGACGTCACCCGCCCATTGGCGGGCGATCAGCATTGGCTCCAGATCCTGGGGATTGCGCGCCGGTTCGCGCCGCATTCGATCGGGCATGACGGCGGCCTTTTCGCTTACGCCGACAGCCGCTGCTTCACCAGCGCGCCGGCCTTGGCGAAATCCAGCCGGCCGGCATAGCGCTCCTTCAGCATGGCCATGACCCTGCCCATATCCTTGATGCTGGCGGCCTTGGTCTCGGCGAGTGCGCCATCGATCGCCGATGCCGCTTCTGCCTCGCTCAGCTGCTTGGGCAGGAAGCGTTCGATGACGGCGATCTCTTCTTCCTCCTGCTGCACCAGCTCGGGCCGGTTGCCCTGCTTGTAGAGCACGATGCTCTCCTGGCGCTGCTTCACCATCTTCTGCAGCAGGTCGACGATGTCGCCTTCGCCGATGCCGCCGGCATTGCCGGCCGGGCGCGCCGCAATGTCGCGATCCTTGAGGGCGGCCAGCACCATGCGCATGGTCGAAACGCCCCGCGCATCGCGGCTCTTCATCGCATCCTTGTAGGCATCGTTCAGGCGCTGGCGCAGCACGGCATGAATCCAATCGATGGGGACAAAGAATCGGGGTGAGCGGGAAGGGAATGAACGTAATGGAAATGACCGAATTGGGCAACCTCGCATATGTTGGGGAAAGGGTTGAAACAATAGGGGTTTCCGCCGCTTGACGCGGAAGGGGCTATGGCGTAATGGACCGCCCGCGCCCGCCGCTTTCCCCTGAGTCCTTTCAAGGTTCCGCACCGATGAGCGAGACCAGCACCGCGCCCAACGCCCAGCCGAATGGCCGGGCGGGGGCCGTTGCAACAAACATGCCTGTGAGTTCGGCCACCGGCTTGCCCACGGGCATGCTCGTGCTGGCCGACGGCACGGTCCTGCGGGGTCAGGGAATCGGCGCCATCGGAAATGCCGTGGGCGAGGTCTGCTTCAATACCTCGATGACCGGCTATCAGGAGATCCTGACGGATCCGAGTTATGCCGGCCAGATCATTACCTTTACCTTTCCTCATATTGGCAATGTCGGGGCCAATGGTGAGGACATCGAGACGGTGACGCCGGCCGCGCGCGGCCTCGTGCTCAGTGCTGCGATCAGCGAGCCCTCGAACTGGCGCGCGACCCAGCATCTCGATGCCTGGCTGCGCTCGCGCAATCTCGTGGGCCTTGCCGGCGTCGATACGCGCAGGCTTACCCGGCGCATTCGCGATGGCGGTGCTCCCAGCGGCGTGGTCGCCCATTCGCCAAACGGCACCTTCGATTTGCCGGCGCTGAAAGCCAAGGCCGCCGAGTGGCCGGGCCTGGACGGCATGGATCTCGCCATCGAAGTCAGCTGCCGCCAGAGCTATCGCTGGGACGAAGCGCCCTGGGTGCTCGGCAGCGGCTATGGCAAGCAGACGGCGCCGCGATTTCATGTCGTCGCCGTCGATTACGGCGCCAAGCGCAACATCCTGCGTTGCCTCGCCAATACCGGCGCGCGGGTGACGGTGGTGCCGGCGACAGCGACGGCCGACGAAATCCTGGCGCATAAGCCCGACGGCATCTTCCTCGCCAATGGCCCGGGCGATCCGGCGGCGACCGGCGTCTATGCCGTGCCGACGATACAAAAGCTGCTGGCAACCAACATTCCACTCTTCGGCATCTGCCTCGGCCATCAGTTGCTCGCCCTCGCCCTGGGCGGCCGCACCAAGAAAATGCATCTGGGCCATCGTGGCGCCAATCACCCGGTCAAGGATTTGATCACCGGCAAGGTCGAGATCACCAGCCAGAACCACGGCTTCGCCGTGCTGCCGGAATCCTTGCCCGCGGGAATCACGGTGACGCATGTCTCGCTGTTCGACGGCTCCAATGAGGGCCTGTCGGTCGATGGCAAGCCGGTGTTCTCGGTGCAGTACCACCCGGAAGCCTCGCCCGGCCCGCAGGATAGCCACCACCTGTTCGAGCGCTTTGCGGCGCTGATCGAAAAACATGGCAAGGCGCAATAGCTGATGCCGAAGCGCACCGACATCAAATCCATCATGATCATCGGTGCCGGGCCGATCGTCATCGGCCAGGCCTGCGAGTTCGATTACTCCGGCGCGCAGGCTTGCAAGGCGCTGCGCCAGGAGGGCTATCGCGTCGTGCTGGTGAATTCGAACCCGGCCACGATCATGACCGATCCGGAACTGGCCGATGCGACATATATCGAGCCGATCACGCCGGAAATTGTGACGCGCATCATCGAGCGCGAAAAGCCTGACGCGCTGCTGCCCACCATGGGCGGGCAAACGGCGCTCAACACCGCCATGGCGCTGCATCGTTCCCGTATCCTGGAAAAACTTGGCGTCGAGATGATCGGCGCCAATGCCCGCGCCATCGAGATGGCGGAAGATCGCGACCTTTTCCGCCAGGCCATGACCCGCATCGGCCTGCAAAGCCCCAAGGGCCGCATGGTCTCGACCTTTGAAGATGCGCTGGCGACCCTCGAGCTCACCGGCCTGCCCGCGGTCATCCGCCCCTCCTTCACCCTGGGCGGCACCGGCGGCGGCATCGCCTATAACCGCGACGAGTTCGAAGCCATCGCCAAGGGCGGCTTGCGGGCCTCGCCCGTCGGCTCGGTACTGATCGAGGAATCGGTGCTGGGCTGGAAGGAATTCGAGATGGAGGTCGTGCGCGATCGCGCCGACAACTGCATCATCGTCTGCTCGATCGAGAACGTCGATCCGATGGGCGTACATACCGGCGACAGTGTGACCGTCGCGCCGGCGCTGACCCTGACCGACAAGGAATACCAGATCATGCGCAACGCCTCGATCGCGGTGCTGCGCGAGATCGGGGTCGATACCGGCGGATCGAATGTGCAGTTCGCGGTGAACCCGGCGGACGGGCGGCTGGTGATTATTGAAATGAATCCGCGCGTCTCGCGTTCTTCGGCGCTGGCTTCCAAGGCGACCGGCTTTCCCATCGCCAAGGTCGCGGCCAAGCTTGCCGTCGGCTACACGCTGGACGAGCTCGCCAACGACATCACCCGCGTCACGCCGGCGTCATTCGAGCCGACCATCGATTACGTCGTGGTCAAGATGCCGCGCTTTACCTTTGAGAAGTTCGCGGGTGCGGAAGCGCTGCTGACCACCTCGATGAAATCCGTGGGCGAGGCCATGGCCATTGGCCGCAGCTTTGCCGAGGCCGCACAAAAGGCGCTGCGCTCGATGGAGACGGGCCTGACCGGCTTCGATGATATTCCGCTGGATGATGTAAGCGCCGCCAAGCGCGCACTCGCACAGCCGACGCCGGACCGGCTGCTGACCATCGCGCAGGCCTTTCGCCTGGGCCTCAGCGTCGAGGAAGTGGCAGCTTCCTGCCGCTACGATCCCTGGTTCCTGCGCGAGGTCGAGGCGATCGTCGCCGCCGAAACCAAGGTCAAATCCGCCGGCCTGCCGGGCGATGCCGCGGGCCTGGCCCGGCTGAAGCAGATGGGCTTCAGCGATGCGCGTCTCGCCACCCTGGTCGGCCTCGAGGAAAACGCCGTCGCCGAACTGCGCCGCAAGCTCAAAGTGCGCCCGGTCTATAAGCGCATCGATACTTGTGCGGGCGAGTTCGCCTCGGCCACGCCTTACATGTATTCCTGCTACGTGCCGGGTTACGAGGCTGAAGATGCCTGTGAAGCCGAGCCCAGCGACCGGCGCAAGGTCATCATTCTGGGCGGCGGGCCCAACCGCATCGGCCAGGGCATCGAGTTCGATTATTGCTGCGTCCATGCCGCCTATGCGCTGCGGGAAGCCGGCATCGAGACCATCATGGTGAATTGCAATCCCGAGACGGTGTCGACGGATTACGACACTTCCGACCGGCTCTATTTCGAGCCGCTGACCGCCGAGGATG
>DASXQK010000273.1:0-5054 GCA_036493015.1 Dongiaceae bacterium
AGCGCGCGGGCGATGATCGCCGCCCGGCGCAGATGGCCGATGCCCAGCAGATGCTGCACATAGAAGAAGACGCCACTCATGCCGTCTGGTTCGCTCTGCCCGCGGCCCCGTCCCTCCCCGGGGGCGTCAGCGGCAGGTTCAGTTTGCTGAGCGCAATCCCGCCATCATGGGCAACCGCGAAAACATGCAGGGCGAATTCCGTCAGCCGCTGTGGCGGCTTGCCTACCATGGGCCAGCCGGTCGCCTGCGCATAGAGCGCGCGGATCACCGCTTTATGCGCCACCGCCAGGCGGTCGATGCCGCCTTTTCCCGTCTCCAGCAGGAACGGCGCCAGCCGCTGCTGCACCTCGCGCGGGCTTTCGCCCCCGGGCGCGCAAAAATCCAGACCGCGATCTTCCAGCGCCGCCATGTCGGGGCCTAGCTCGGCGGCGAGCTCCGCCAGCCGCCTTCCCTCCCATTCGCCGAAACTCATCTCGATGAGACGCGGATCGATGCGCGCCTCGCCATGGCCCAGCAAGGCAGCGGTCTCTCTTGCCCGCTTCAGCGGGCTGGTCATCCAGGCGAAGCCATCGACCTCTCTTGGCATCTGCCAATGGGTTACCGCCGCGCGGCCCGCCGGGCTCAGCGGCAAATCCGTGCGGCCCTGCAGGCGCCGCTCGGCCGTCCAGGCGGTGGGCCCATGACGAAGCAAAGCAAGACGGGCCATGGCAATCAGCTGCCTGGCAATGTCACGAGCAGCGCCTGATGCAGCGCTCGATCGAGAAGCTGGGCGGCGGCCGCAATGTCGTGCAGCTTGCGCGTCTTCTCGAAGGCCGCGCGCGCCATGGCGGCGCGGCGCTTGGGCGTGTCGATCAGGTTGCGCAGCGCGCGGGCAAAGGCGGCTTGGTCGCCGGGCTCGCTCAACAGGCCGGTAATGCCGGATTCGACGATAGAGGGAACACCGCCCGATCCGCCCGCGATTACCGGCAGGCCCGTTGCCTGCGCTTCCAGCAACGCCATGCCATAGGCCTCGTTGACCGCAGGCCAGACGCAGAGATCGGCCGCGCCATAGAAAGAAGGCAACGCCGATTCGCTCTGGGCACCCACGAAGCGAACGCGGTCTTCGCCCAGCGGTGCCAGCGCGCGATGCACCTCTTCGCGGGCATTGCCGTCGCCCACGACGATGAGCTGCCAATAGAGATCGAGCACCTGCTCCAGGGCTTCACCCAGCAGCTTGTAGGAGGCGAGCTTGTCGCCCGAACGCATCATGGCAACGGTCAGCAGCCAGAGATGGCCGGTTTCCAGGTTGTGGCGATAGGCGATGTTGCGGCGCAGGCCATCATGCAGTTCCGCCATGCGCCGATAGGGCGCCGTATCGACGAAGGCCGGCAGGTCGACAAGCTGCGTTCCTTCGCCCACCACGCCTTGCAGCGCCTCGGTATCCGTCGGGTTGATGGTGAAAATCACTTTGGCGGCGCGGATCGCCTCCAGCGTCGCCAGATGGCCCAGTTCATACGGGCCGCGGGCGCGCTTGTTGGCGAGGGAAGCTTCGGCGATCAGATAGGGGATGTTCATTGCCTTGGCGACACGCGGGCCGATCCAGTCCGGCGCCTTGTAGTAGACGTGATAGGTGAACCAGGCGGACGGGCGTTCATTCGGCGGGCGTCTGGCATAGTCGCGCAACAGCCGATTGGCATGGACGGCGCCGATGGCCGCGAGATCCGCCTGGCGCGCCGCATCGGCCTTGCCTTCATGGGTACGCAGCCGGCTCGCCACTTCGATGCGATGGCCGGCTTTTTCCCAGGCCTGCATCAGCAGGCGCGCCATGCGCCGGTCGCCGGAGGGAACCGGGTGGCTCGGCGGCTTCAGCGGCGCATAAAAAGCGATGCGCATGGGTCAGCCTAATCGCGAACGCGATAAGGGGGCCCGCGCCAGCCCGGGGGTCGCAGGCGCGCTGCCAAATTTCGCCGCGAGGCGCTCGATGCAGACATCCAGCGAGAATTCCCGGCGCAGCTTTGCCGCACCAGCCGCACCCAGTCTCGCACGTAGCTCGGGATCGCCGATGAGGCGCGCGAGTGCCGCGGCGAGGCCCGCCACATCGCCAGGCTCGACCAGCAGGCCGTTGTCGCCGTCGGTAATCAGCTCAGGAATAGCGCCGGCGCGCGTAGCCGCCACGCAAAGCAACTGGCTTTGCGCCTCCAGCAGCACATTGGGCAGGCCGTCGCGATCGCCATCGCTTGCCGTGCGGCTGGCGAGTGCGAACAGGTCGCCGGCACGCAGCTCGGCCAAGACGCTTGCCTGATCCTGCGGCCCCCGCCACTGGATGCGCCCGGCGATACCGAGCCGCCCTGCCAGCACCTTCAGCGATTCCAGCAGCGGCCCGCCGCCGATATGAACGAAGCGCCAGGAAAGACCGGGCGGCAATTGCGCCAGGGCCGCCAGCAGATCGTCATAGCCTTTCTTCTCTACCGCGCGTGCGACGGAGAGGATGACCACAGGATCGTCGGCACCGCGCCCGTCACGCCGGGATGGTGCCTTCAACGCGGCGGGAAAGCGTTGCAGGTCGAGACCGTGATGCACCAGCGTGACCTTGTCCGGCGAGGGGCTGAGCGCGCGAAGATGGGCGGCGCCGGCGGCGGTGCAGGTCACCAGCCAGTCGCAATCGGCGAGCTTTTCGCGTTTCTCCCACTCTGGCGAGGTCCAGATATCCTTGGCGTGAGCCGAGACGCTCCAGGGCCGATCCGTCATCATCGCGGCGTAGCGGGCAACCGAGGCCGGGGTGTGCAGGAAATGCGCATGGATGCGGGTTACGGTTGGCGGCAGTTCCGCCGCCAGGACCAGCGCCTGGCCGAAGCGCCGTGCGCGATTGGGTGTAAAATCGCGCTTGAGATCGGCAAGCCAGGCGGCGCGTGCCCTGGCATAGCCGGGCAGGCGGCGGGCCTTTCGCCAGGCACGGAGGGCGCGCAGCGGTTCCTGGTAGAGATATTCCGGCAGATAGCTGACCGGCGCCTTTATCTCGCCCACGATGGCATGGGTCTTGCGGTCTGCAGGATGGCGCAACGAGGCGATGCTGATGGCAAGCCCGCGCTGTTCCAGCGCGCGGATTTCCTGGGCGATGAAGGTCTCGGAAAGTCGCGGATAGCCCTTGAGCACAAACAGCGTCTGGCCGGGCCCGGCTGACGCAACCGGCAGATCGCTGGCCATCATTGGTTGAGATTAACGACGGGCGCGGCGGCGAGCCAGAGCGAGCTGCGGGCGTCGGCCCCGGGCAAGCCACTTGTCCACCAGCCGGTCGACATTCTCCTGCCCGTCCAGCAGGCCGGGAACCACGGATTGCGAGGGCAATTGCTGCTGCGGCAGATGGCGCAAGGCGGTCGCCATCACCCGGGGATCCTTGATCTCGTCCTCGATCAGGACGCGGCAGAGCCCCAGCTCCTCGGCCCGCGTGGCGCGGATGTATTGTTCACGGCGCGGGACCGTGCGCGGGATGATCAGAGCCCGTTTGTCGAAGGACAGGATCTCGCAAAAGGTATTGTAGCCGCCCATGCCCACCACGCCGGCGGCGCGGTCCATCAAAGTCTCGAGCTGGGCATCGAAGGTGATCGCCTCCACCTTTTTCAGCCGCGCGGCGCGATTCAGGAACTCGACCTGGCGCTCCGACTGCATGAAGGGGCCCAGCACCAGCAATGCGGGCAGCGGCATGGTCTTGTCATGCTCATAGGCGCGCAGCACCCAATCGACCACAGCCTCGCCATCGCCCCCGCCCCCGGTGGTGACCAGCAGATAGGGCCCGTTGATCTTCTGGAAATGGGCGGGCGGCAATGGCACGGCGGGCAGCGAGCGTGGCAGATAGCCGGTGAAGGTTACCTTCTTGCGCACCGATTTTGGCAGAACGACGCCCTCCATCGGATCGCAGATCTGCGGCAGGCCATAGACCCAAATGTCGTCGTAGAGCTCGCGCAAGGCGGGGACGACCTTTTTGCGCTCCCACTCGGGGCCCAGCAAATCGGGGTCGTCCATGACGTCGCGCAGGCCCAGGATCAGCGGTACGCCGCGATCCTTCAGCATCGTCAGCGTGTCCTCGACCTCGCCCCGCAGGCCCAGCGGCTCCTTGTCCACGATGAACATGTCGGGATCGAAGATATCGGCCGTGTGATGGATGATGGAGCTGCGGATCTGCAGGGTCTTCTCGATATCGATATGCAGATTTAGCGGCGTGTAATCGCCGCTGCGCAGCTTGATAACGCCGGGGACACGCACAAAATCTACCCGGGCCCGGAAATCGAAGCTGCCGATGATGGGCGAGCCGGAAAGGATAAGGACCGAGAGTTCCTTGTCGTGCTCGACAAGCGCATGGGCAATGGCGCGGCAGCGCCTAAGGTGACCCAGGCCGAACGTGTCGTGGCTATAGATCAGTATCCGGGCATCGCTCATGCCGGCAAACCGATTGTTACTATGTCACTGGGTCCCCGTAGGGCCGCGACTATGGCATGGGGCCCCCGGCCCCGGATAGCGAAGATTCCATTGCAGAGGCCCCGGCAATGGCAGCTACTCCGGGATGGGGCGTTTCTTGAGCGGCCGAGATGGGATAGTCTCGGTCGATTGATCGGGGCTGTTCGCAACGAAACAATGGAACCCAATCTTTTCAAATACATACTGAAATACAGCCGGCGCGAGCAGCTGGCGATCTTGGCTGTCGTCGTCGTTTCCCTTTTGTTCTACTACGCCTCACTCGACCTTCCAAAGACCATCGTGAACGCGATCACCAAACTGTCGGCCCATTCCGACCGCATGACGACGTTCATGCATATCGAACTGGGCCTGCCGGGCTTCCTGGGCGGCCAATCCTTTATCCTGTTCGACGGCTTCCGGCTGGATCGCACCGCTTATCTGGTGGCGATCTGCACCTTGTTTTTGATCTTCGTGGTCATCAACAACTGGTTCAAGACCTACATCAACACCGCCAAGGGCAAGCTGGGCGAGCGCATGCTGCGCCGCCTGCGCTTCGATCTGTTCGACCGGCTGCTGCGCTTTCCCCAGGCCCAGTTCCGCAAGGTGAAGCAGGCGGAAATCGC
>DASXQK010000274.1:0-5654 GCA_036493015.1 Dongiaceae bacterium
TCGATCTTGTCGTGCTTCTCGCGCTTGAAGCCCTCGATGATGAGAAGATCGACCGGGGTCATATGCTTCATCAGCTCAGCGGCGCTCGGCTCCGCGCTGCCGCGAAGCTCATGCATCAGCGCCCAGCGATTGGCGGAGGCGACCAGCACTTCGGTGGCGCCGGCGCCGCGATGGCGCCAGGAATCCTTGCCCGGCTGGTCGACATCGAATTCGTGATGGGCATGCTTCATCGTCGAGACGCGATAGCCACGGCGGATCAGTTCAGGCAGCAGGCGCATGAGCAGCGTCGTCTTGCCGCTGCCGCTCCAGCCGGCGAGGCCGATGACCCGCATCACAAATGCCGCATGCCGGCCCGGAAATAATCATAGCCGGTAACGATGGTCAGTGCCGCCGCGATCCATAGGCCCGCCTCGCCGATGGCGGTAATCGGCCATTGCGGCATGCCGGCATCGCCCAAAATCAGGAAACCCAGCGCCAGCATCTGCAGCAGCGTCTTCCATTTGGCGAGCTGGCTGACCGGCACGCCGACATTGAGCCCGGCGAGATATTCGCGCAGGCCGGAAACCAGGATCTCGCGGCAAAGGATGATGAGGGCCGGCAGAACCGACCAGCCGGCGAGACGCCGTTCGGCCACCAGCACCAGGATAATCGCAGCGACCAGCAACTTATCGGCGATCGGATCGAGGAAGCGGCCAAGATTGGAGACTTGGCGCCAGCTGCGCGCCAGATAGCCGTCGAAGAAATCGGTGATGCAGGCGGCGGCGTAGAGGATCAGGGCCGCCCAGCGCCAGGCGGCGCCGTCGAAATAGAGCAGGGCCGCCACCAGGGGAATGGCGACGATGCGCGACAGGGTCAGAAGGTTGGGCAGGTCGGTCATGCCTGGATTCCTTGGGCGCCCACCATCTTGGCTTCGGCTCCAACCATCTTAGCTTTGGGCATGGAAGTGGTCATAAACCTTTTTCGCCACGGCCTTGCTGATCCCTTCCACCGTTTCCAGGTCGCTAAGCCCCGCCGCCGCCACGCCGCGCGCCGAGCCGAAATGCATCAGCAAGGCGCGCTTGCGCTTGCCCCCGATGCCGGGAATCTCGTCCAGCGGCGAGCGCGCGATATCCGCAGAGCGCTTGGCCCGGTGCGTGCCGATGGCAAAGCGGTGCGCTTCGTCGCGCAGCCGCTGCAGGTAATAGAGTACGGGATCGCGCAGCTCGAGGCTGAAGGGCTCCTGCCCGGGGCGGAAGAAGCGCTCGCGCCCGGCATCGCGGTCCGGCCCCTTGGCGATCGCGACCAGCGCCACATCGTCGATGCCGAGATCGGCCAAGGCACTTTCCGTCGCAGCCAGCTGGCCGGCGCCGCCATCGATCATCACCAGATCCGGCCACTGGCCCCGCTCGCGTTCGGGGTCTTCCTTCTGCGCGCGGGCGAAGCGCCGGCTCATCACCTCGCGCATCATGGCGTAGTCGTCGCCAGGCGCGATGTCGCCGGCGATGGAGAATTTGCGATAGGCGTTTTTCATGAAACCGTCGGGGCCGGCGACGATCATCGCGCCATAGGCATTGCGGCCCTGCAGATGGCTGTTGTCATAGACTTCGATGCGCTGGGGCACCTGTTCCAGACCAAGCGCCGTCTGCACGCCCTCCAGCAGATGACGCTGGGAGGCATTTTCCGCCAACCGCCGCGCCAGCGCTTCGCGGGCATTGGACAGGGCATTATCCACAAGATGTTTTCGCGCGCCGCGGATGGGTTTGCTGATCTCCACCTTGCGCTCGGCCTTGACCCCCAGCGCCTCGGCAAGCAACGCGCATTCGGCCGGCAGCTCGTTCACCAGGATCAGCGGCGGCGGCGGCTTGTTGGCATAGAACAGCGCGATAAAGCCTGCCAGAACCTGGGCCAGCGGCAGATGACGGTCATGGCTGGGGAAATAGGCGCGGTTGCCGAAATTGCTGCCGGCGCGGAAGAAGAACACCTGCACGCAGGTATGCCCGCCTGCCTGGTGGCCGGCGATGACATCGGCGTCGCGGATCTCCGACACGTTGATGTCCTGGTGGGCCTGGACATGGGCCAGTGCCCGCAACCGGTCGCGGATCGCGCCGGCGCGCTCGAAATCCAGTGCATCGCTGGCCGCCTGCATGTCGCCCGCCAGGCGCGACTGTACCTCGCGGCTTTCGCCGGAGAGGAAGGCCTTCGCCTGTTGCACCAGCTGGCCATAATCCTCCAGCGAGATGCGGCCCACGCAAGGGCCCGAGCAGCGCTTGATCTGGTAGAGCAGGCAGGGCCGGGTGCGGCTGCCGAAGACGCTGTCGTTGCAGGAGCGCAGCAGGAAGGCGCGCTGGAGTGCGGTGATCGTGCGATGGACCGCGCCGGCGGAGGCGAAGGGGCCGTAGTAGTCGCCCTTGCGTGCGCGCGATCCGCGATGCTTGGCGATCTGCGGGGCGGCATGATCGCCGGTGATCAGGATATAGGGGAACGATTTGTCGTCGCGCAGCAGCACGTTGTAGCGGGGCATCAGCCGCTTGATCAGGTTGATCTCGAGCAGCAGGGCTTCGACCTCGGTGTTGGTCGTCACCACTTCGAGCTGCGTCGTCTCCGCCACCATGCGCCGCAGCCGTTCGGGCAATTTTCCGATCTGGGTATAGGCGTTGACGCGCTTCTTCAGATTGCGCGCCTTGCCGACATAGAGCGCGTCGCCCGACTTGTTCAGCATGCGATAGACGCCCGGGCTCTGCGGCAGGCGCCTCAGCGCGTCGGCAATGACCTCGACACCGCGCGCGAGCACGCCGCGTGGCGCCGGTTCGATGTCCGGAATCTGGCCGTTCTCTGCGGTATCATCAGACATTGTTGTTCCGGCTTGGCCCGCTCGCGGTTAGATATCCACGGAATCTGTGGGTAACTTTGTCGAAAACTACCGCCGGCCACCCCATGAGCCCAGCGAATCCCATAGTTTCATCGAATTGCTTAATTTTTGGGCAGAAACGTCAAGTCCTTGAAGTCGCGCGAGTATTTTTGCCAGTGGTGTTACAGTTTTGTCATTCCTCCAAATCCGGCCTTGACTCGTGACTTTTTGGGGAACCAAACGCGGCCTGTGCAAAACTCGGGCGCGGCCCGCCGTTTTGCTGCGTCGGAGAGTCACGTTATTTCAAAGACTTCCCGCCATTGTTCGAGCAATGACTGAAAACAGCGGTCAGCTTCGCTGCTGGAAGCGTTCGATCTCCACGCCGACGCTGGCGGCTTCTGGAAACACATCCAGCTTTTCCACCCGCACCCGCGCGCTGAGCACGCGGCGGTCTTCCAGGCACATCGCCGCGATACGTTCGGCCAGGGTCTCGGCCAGATTCACATGGCCGGCGCCGATCACCCGCCGCACGCCGGTGACGAGCCCGCCATAGCAGACGACATTGTCATAATCGTCGTCGATGGCGGGATTGTCGGCGACGGTGAGATCGAGATTGATGCGTACGCGCTGTTCGGCCAGCCGCTCATGCTGATGCAGGCCGATCTTCGCCGTCATCATCAGATCGCGCACGAAGACGTGTGACTCCCCGCGCAACGCCGTGGACGCCGGGGCGGCACGCGCCGGTTTTGCCGTCTTGAGTTTGCTCATGGCCTTATCTTCTCTCCGCTGCCTACTCACTAGCAACAAATCCGCGCGAGGACTGTGCCCAGCCGAGATGCTCGCCGCCGTCGAGCGCGATCATCTGCCCGGTCATCGACGGCGTGGCGAGGATGAAGCGCACTGTCGCCGCGATTTCCTCGGGCGTCGCGCCATGCTTCAGCGGCACGGCAAGCTGCTGTTGCCTGAACTGCTCGGCGCTCTGGCGTTCGCTCGGCAGCGTCGGGCCCGGGCCGATGCCGTTGACGCGAATACGCGGCGCCAGCGCCAGCGCCAAAGTGCGGGTCAGGGTCCACAACCCGCTCTTCGCCACGGTATAGGAAAGGAAATAGGGGGTGAGCTTCCATACCCGCTGATCCAGCAGGTTGACGATATTGCCCTCGCTGTCGTCGGGCAGCTGGCGGGCAAAGGCCTGGCTCAGTACCAGGGGCGCCCGCAGATTGGTCTCGATATGCCGGTCCCAGGACTCGCGGGTCGCGGTATCGACCTTGTCCATCTCGAAATTGGACGCGTTGTTCACCAGGCAGGTCAAAGGTCGGCCGAGCGCCGCGGTGGAACGCGCTACCAGTGTTTCTACCTCGGCCTCGTGGGCAAGATTGCAGGCAACCGCTGCGGCCTTGCCGCCGCGGCCAGCGATCTCCTGTACCAGCGCTTCGGCCTCGGCCTTCGACCGCCGATAGTGCACGGCGATCGCCCAGCCATGGGATGCCAGATCCAGCGCGATCGCCCGGCCGATGCGCTGGGCCGCACCGGTGATCAAGGCTGCCTGGGCTGCCTGGCTCAAGACGGCGCCGCGGCGAAGGCTTCGCCCAGCTTCCGGGCTTGGGCCAGATGGCCGGCGCGGATCTCCGGCGTGTCCATCACGTCGAACATTAGTTCAAGTTCGGCCGCCGGAATGCCGCAATAATTCATGATCCCGACGACGAGCTGGGCCTGCATGGCGGGGCCGTATTGACGCTTGTCATAGGTGGCGGCTCCGCCCGAGGCCGTGCCGATCAGCAGCGCCTTGCGATGGGGCAGGGTCGTATCGCCATAAGCCCAGCCATTATTCCAGACCCGATCGACCCAGCCCTTCAGCATTGCGGGGATCGACCACCACCAGACCGGAAAGACGAAGGCCATGGCGTCGTTGCGGGCGATGCGCGCCTGTTCGACCAGCACGGGATCGCTGTAGCGCTTGCGCGGATCGTTCCAGTCCGGCTCGTCCGCTTCTGTCATGCGCGGATCGAAGCCCTCGGCATGCAGATCGGCAATTTCCGCCTTGTGCCCCGAACTGGCGAGGCCGGCGATGAAGGAATCCATCACCGCCCCGCAGAACGAATTGCGCCGGGGATGGGTGAAGATGACGAGGACGTTCACGCCTTCCTCGGCTTGAAATCCAGCGAGGCGGAGTTGATGCAATAACGCAGTCCCGTCGGCTTCGGCCCGTCGGGGAAGACATGGCCCAGATGCCCGGCGCAGCGCGCGCAATGCACCTCGGTGCGGCTCATGAACAGGCTGCGGTCGGTCTTGGTCTCTATCGTCGCCGGATCGGCCGGCTGGTAAAAGCTCGGCCAGCCCGTGCCCGATTCGAACCTGGTCTTCGCATCGAACATCGGCGCCCCGCAGGCAGCGCAGACATAGACCCCGTCCGCGTGATGGTCGGCGTATTCGCCGGTGAAGGCCCGCTCGGTGCCGTGCTCGCGCAGCACCCGGTATTGCTCGGGCGTCAGCTGCTTGCGCCATTCGGCGTCGCTCTTGACGATCTTGCTCTTGGTATCCGTCGTGTCAGCCATGATGAAACCATGCCTCCGGAGAAGTTGGGCGGTCAATCCGCCGCCAGTAGACGGCCTGCTGACCGTCCAGATGGGATGGCAGAGCTGAGCTGCCGAATCTCTTTTCGGTGATCGGCGCTTTATTCGCCGGGCTTCCAGCGTTTCCCGTCGTGATGGACGAAAACCTGATCGCCCTCGAACGGGATGAGGCGCATGTCATGGTCGGGATATTCGCACACGTCGTCCGCGTGGCGGTCGCCCACTTCGAGATAGAGCACGTCGCGGCTGGAGCGGTT
>DASXQK010000275.1:0-2351 GCA_036493015.1 Dongiaceae bacterium
GAAAGTCTTGCCGCACTTGAGGGAAAAGGCCCGGCATGAGGTGGCCTGCGCCGGCGCCGATCACCGGGTGAAGGGGGTGTCAGTCGTCGGACTTCCACTCGGATCAAAACGTTACCCAGCCGGCAGCCAGCGCTGCTTCCAGGCTTGGAACACGAGCACGACCCAGAGCGCCGCTTGCCGGTTGCGCCGGCCCAGCACATGATCCCGCCAGCGCTCGCGAATGCGATGTGGTTTGAAAACACCTTCACGCTCTAGCCGAGTCTCGCTCGGAAGATCTTCAGCCCAATCGCGCAAAGGTCCGCGCAGCCAATCGTCCATCGGCGCATCGAACCCCATCTTGCGGCGATCGAGTAACGCCTGTGGCACATAGCGGTAAGCGGCCTGGTTCATGATTCACTTTATCTGGCCGTCGCGCAGCTTCAGATGCTGCGGCAGATTCCAGCAATCGGCGGCGCCAGACCCCGGCAATGGCTGACATTCAGCGCGTGATGCGCTGGTTCGTTCCCGCCGGCGATACGCGTAAAATCGATCGACTGGAAAAGATGCGCAAGGAAGTCCCCCTCGGAACCAGCATGTGGCAGGTTAGACGCTTATGCGCTGCCCGAACAGCCCGACGCCCCTTGCCGCAGTGGTACCAAGCCGTTAACAAATGCCGTCATGACGAACCCGCCTTTGATTTTCGCCCAGCCGCTTCCCGCCGCCACGCCGCTGCGTGCTGCCTTGCGCAAGGCCTATCGGGCCGACGAAACCGACATCGTCGACCAGCGGTTGGCCGAAGCAGACCTGCCGCCCGAAACCGTTGATCGCATCGCCGCGCGAGCCCGCGATCTGGTGCAGAAAGTCCGCTCGGCACGGCTGGGGCAGGGCGGGCTCGACGCCTTCCTGCATGAATACGAGCTCTCGAGCCGCGAGGGTGTCGTCCTCATGTGCCTGGCCGAAGCTCTGTTGCGCATTCCCGATGCCGAAACCGCCAATCTGCTGATCAAGGACAAGCTGGCAGATGCCGATTGGCGCCGGCATCTCGGCGGCAGCGATTCCCTGTTCGTGAATGCCTCGACTTGGGCGCTGATGCTGACGGGCCGCGTCGTCTCGCTGGACCAGGAGGGACAGGATCTTGCCGGCGTGCTGCGCCGGCTGGTCTCGCGCAGCGGCGAGCCTGTCATCCGCCAGGCAGTAACCCAGGCGATGCGCATCCTGGGCCGCCAGTTCGTCATGGGCCGCACGATCGACGAGGCGCTCGAGCGAGCGCGCGCCAATGAGAAACGCGGCTATCGCTATTCCTATGACATGCTGGGTGAATCGGCGCGCACCATGAAGGATGCGGAGCGTTATGACCGCTCCTATCGCGCAGCCATCGCGGCAATCGGCCGGGCCGCCGCCGGGCGCGGGCCGATCGAGGGCCCGGGCATCTCGGTCAAGCTGTCGGCCCTGCATCCGCGCTATGAATTCGCCCAGCGCCATCGCGTGATGGATGAACTGGTGCCCCGCCTTGTGGCGCTTGCCCAGCTCGCCCGCGATCAGAAGATCGGCTTCACCGTGGATGCGGAAGAGGCCGAGCGGCTCGATCTCTCCCTCGACGTCATCGACGCTGTTTCAGGCGATCGCTCGCTCGCCGGCTGGAACGGCTTCGGCCTGGCGATACAGGGTTACCAGAAACGTGCCGTGCCGCTGGTGGATTGGCTGGCCGATATGGCCAGGCGCCACAACCGGCGGCTGATGGTGCGGCTGGTCAAGGGCGCCTATTGGGATAGTGAGATCAAACAGAGCCAGGAGCGCGGGCTGGAAGGCTATCCCGTCTTCACCCGCAAGGCTTCGACCGACGTCTCCTACATCGCCTGCGCCAAGCGGCTGCTGGCGGAAGAGGCGGCGTTCTATCCGCAATTCGCTACCCACAACGCCCATACCGTAGCTGCGATCCTGGAACTGGCGGGTAATCGCCGCGACTTTGAGTTCCAACGCCTGCACGGCATGGGCGAGGCGCTGTACGAACATATCGTGGCGCCTGGCGCCACAGGCCATCCCTGCCGCGTCTACGCGCCGGTGGGAAGCCATGAGGACCTGCTGGCCTATCTCGTGCGCCGCTTGCTCGAAAACGGTGCCAACACCTCTTTTGTCAATCGTATCGTCGATGAAAAGCTGCCGATCGAGGAGATCGTGGGCGATCCCGTTGCCCGCGTACGGCGGCTATCGGAAAAACCCCATCCGCGTATCCCGCTGCCCAAGGATCTCTATGGCGCCGAACGGCAGAATTCCGCCGGCATCGACCTGACCGATATCGACCGTCTGGAGCCGCTTGCCCGAGCGATGCAGCGTGATTCAGCCGAACCTTGGCATGCCGCTCCCCTGATCGG
>DASXQK010000276.1:0-3746 GCA_036493015.1 Dongiaceae bacterium
GGCGAGGCGACGCAGCAAGGGTCGGGCTGGCAAACGCTCTGTCCTTCTTATGGATCGCCGTCCCCGCGGCGAATTGACCCCAGATTAGCGTCTGTTCGCCACACGTTAACCTACGTGAGGCGTGAATCAGCCGCCAGTTCAAATAAGCAGAGCAAGATTCACGAATCAGGTTGCTTCGAGCTGATTCGATCTTGCTCTGGCGCAGAGCAGACTATCGCAGCCGGCCCTGCTCGGTCTATCGGCCCTGGTCTATTGGCCCGGCGGCAGCGCTGCCCCTATGATCGTCTCTCGCCCATTTCGCAAGCGAAGGCCTCCATGACCAAGCCCGCCTATCCGCATCTGTTCCAGCCGCTTCAGCTTCGCCACAAGACCCTGAAGCACCGCCTCAACTTCGGCGCCCATACCGCGAATATGAGCATTGACGGCCTGCCGGGCGATCAGCATCTGGGCTACTACCGGGAAAGAGCGCGCGGCGGCGCAGCCATGATCGTGATCGAGCCGGCACCGGTGCACAAAGCCGGCAAGCTCACCCGCGGCAATTTTCGCGCCGAGGATGATGCCGTCATTCCCGGCTTCCGCCGCATCACGGATGCGTGCCACGAGCATGGCACGGTGATGATCCACCAGATGTATCACGTCGGCGCCCATGGCGACTGGGACAACAGTTTCGAGGCGGCCTGGTCGCCCTCGGGCCTGCCTTCGATGCATGATTCCGACGGCAGCCACCGGATGAGCGAAGCCGAGATCGCCGAGCTGGTGGAATGCTTCGGCCAGGCCGCGCGCCGCGACAAAGAGGCTGGCTTCGACGGCAGCGAGATCATGGCGGCATACAACGCGTTGCTGGAGCAATTCTGGTCGCCCTACAACAATCGCCGCACCGACCGCTATGGCGGCAGTTTCGAGAACCGCATGCGGTTCTCGACCGAAGTTCTGACCCGCATGCGCCAGCTCGCCGGCGACGATTTCATCCTCGGCATGGCGATCAGCGTCGATATCACCAGGCCGGAGATCCTGTCGATCGCCGACCATCAGCAGATCCTCGCCTGGCATGACGAGCGCGGGCTCTACGACTATGTCAGCTGCGGCACCGGCAGCTACTACGATTTCACCAAGATTATTCCGACATTCGTTTACGAGGACAAATTGGGGGCGCCGTTTGCCGAGCAGCTAAAGCAAGTGGCAAAGCATGTGAGAGTGCAGGCCGAAAGCCATATTCGCACGCCGGAGAATGCCGATTACGTCATCGCCTCGGCCGGCGCCGACATGGTCAGCATCGTGCGCGGCCAGATCGCCGATCCGCATATGGCGAACAAGGCGCGCGAGGGGCGCAGCGAGGAGATTCGGCCCTGCATCTCCTGCAACCAGATGTGCTGGGGCCGCCGTTCGCGCGACTACTGGATCAGCTGCCTGGTCAACCCTTCCGTCGGGCGCGAATACCAATGGGATGGCGATACATTCAAGCCGGCGGCCAAGGCCAAGCGCGTGCTCGTCGTCGGCGGCGGGCCGGCGGGCATGGAGGCGGCGCGGGTAGCCGCCGAGCGTGGCCATCAGGTGACGCTGGCCGAAGCTGCCGACAAACTGGGTGGGCAGTTTCGCCTGGCCGGTATGCAACCGCGCCGTGCCCAGATTCTGGACCTGATCCACTGGTATGAAGGCCGGCTCGAAAAGCTGCAGGTGCGCGTCATGCTCAACACACCGATGGACGCAGCCGAGATAAAAGGCTTTGGCGCCGACGACGTGGTGGTTGCCACCGGCTCTTTCCCCACCGGAACGGGCTGGCAGCGAGCACTGCCGGATTTGCCGGCATTGCCCGGTGCCGACCGGCCTAATGTCTATTCCGTCGAGGACGTCATGCGCCGCGACGCCAAGCTGGGACAACACGTCCTGCTGCTCGACGATGGCGGCAATTGGCGCGGCGGCGGCACCGCCTGGCATATGGCGGAGAAGGGCCACAAAGTTACAATCGTCACGCCCGACCCCTTCGTCGGACGCGAGATCGTGCGTACCGCTGCCGACATTCCACTGCGCTCGCGCCTGGCGAAACTGGGCGTGACCTTCATCACCGAATCCGCGGTGACATCCTGGCATGGCGACGGCGCCACTATCCGGAACCTGCTGGATGACAGCGAGCGCACCCTGCCCTTCGACACGCTGGTGCTGGCAACGGTGAACCAGGCGGAAACCGATATCGCCGATGAACTGCGCGCCCTGGGCGTGGGGTTCACCGCACTCGGCGATTGCCTGGCGCCGCGCCATACCCCGGCCGCCACTTTCGAAGGCCGCCGGCTGGGCCTCTCGATCTAGCGCAGCGCGAAGACTTCCTGCGGTTCGCGTACGCCGCGCAGGCGGTGAAGGCCGACGGAGCGCAGTTGCTTGCCCAGCCTGGGCGCCGCGCGAGCAAAGGATTCGGAGACCAGGATCGCCGATCCGATCTGCTTGCACAGCGCTTCCAGCCGCGTCGCCTCGTTCACCGCCGGACCGATCACCGTGAAGTCGAGGCGCTCGGATGTGCCGATATTGCCATAGGTGAGTTCGCCGGCGTGAAGTGCCATGTCGAGCGCCAGTGGCGCGTGACCGGCAGCAGATTCGATCACGTTGAGCGCTGCCACCTTAGCCTGTCCCTGCCGGGCTGCGCCGAAGGCTGCTTCCGCTGCAGTCTGGAGCGAAGAATCGTCGCGGGCGAGAAACACCGCGAGCAGACCATCGCCAAGGAATTTCAGGATCTCGCCGCCCGCGGATTGCACGGCCTCGCCCAGGCAATCGAAGACGCCGTTCAGACGGCGGATCACTTCTTCCGGTGCGGTTTCATCGGCAAAATTGGTGAAGCCGCGCAGGTCGGCATAAAGAATGGCCGCCGCAATACGGCTGACATCGCCACGCTGCACCTGGCCGGTGCTGACCCGGCGCGCCGCATCGCCGCCGAGATAGGCGGCCAGAACATCGCGTGTGGCATAGGGGGCGCTGCTCGCCTTGACCGCCAGCGCCAAGGTTCCGGAAAGCTCTTCGATTGTCGCGAGTTCCGTCTGACTCCAGCCATCGGGACGCCCCACGGCGGCCGAAGCGGTCCAGGACAGCACGACACCGAACTGATCGAATTCGGGATTGCCGGAAGCCCAGCCGAATCCACGCATCAGCGCCAGCCACTCGCTCATGCCGCTATCGCGAAACTCGTGCAGCACTGGAAAATCGAGGTTGGCGTCGGGACCGGTCAGGCAGCGATGCAGCCGCGCGATGCGGTTCTCCATCATGTGGCGGAATGGGCTCTCCTGCCAAAGCGGTGTCGCCATGATCGAGTGGCCGAAATCGGAAACGTCGGTCAAGCGGCCGCCTTCCCAGGTAATCGAATGGGCCCGGTGCAACGGGTGCAAGCCGCCGATCGAGAGGAACCCGCGAGCGATGGGCAGGCTGGCGGCGGAAAGCCGGCGGCAGAATCCGTCGAACAGCGCTTCGGCGGACATGCCTGAAAGGCCGGCCTCAGCGATCCATGAGTGAAGGGCCAGATCGCCCGCCTCGGTATGCTGCTCGGCCATAGCGTTGAGAACTCTGGGAGCCGTCAGCTTCCGGCCGCATCTGGCGCCGCGCGCGCGGTCGCACCGAGTCGCTCTGCAACCGAATTGGCGTAGCGCCGGCAAGGATTCTCGATGAAGCGGAATGAAAGCGAAGCAGCAATCACGACAGCGAGGAGGAAGATGATAACCGCTGTGTTGTTGGCAAGCGCGCTGCCGACGCTGAAGAGCTCGATCCTT
>DASXQK010000277.1:0-4226 GCA_036493015.1 Dongiaceae bacterium
AAGCCCTCACCGCGATCGAGGTTCTCGCCCGTCTTCAGGTCGAACTTCCAGTTGTGCCAGTTGCAGGTCAGCACGCAGCCGCCGCTCAGCGTGCCTTCGCGCAGCGGATAGCCTTCATGCGGGCATCGATTGTTGCAGGCAAAGATGCCGTCGGGCGCGGCGAACAACGCGATCTGACGGCCGTCGTGACGAAACAGGGCGTTGCCCTCGCGCTGTAGGGTTGCGAGGTCTATAGCCCTGACCCAGTTAGGGTTTTTCACGATCCCATCATCCATGGCGAGACTCTGAACCCGACCGTGCGCGTGGTCAACCGAGAGCGCCGTCGCCGATCAGCGATTCCGCTTCGGCCAGATCCTCCGGCCGGTTGGTATTGAAGAAGGGATCGACGGGCTCGGCCGGAAAGTCGACGATCGCAACGCGGTAGCGCTGCGTCCAGAGATCCACTTTGCGGATATTTTCTTCAACCAGGGCGCGACGCAAATCCTCGCGCAATGCGACCGGCCAGAGTCCGACGACAGGGTGCTGCTGGCCGCCACTGGCCGCAAACACGATATCGGCCGCCTCGGCACGGCAGGCGGCAGACAGGCACGCCGCCAGATCGCGCGGCAGGAAGGGTGCGTCGCTTGGAACCGACAACACCATGGGACTATCGGGTGCAGCGAGCGCCGCCCAATCCATGCCGGCCAATATTCCAGCCAGGGGCCCGGCAAAGCCCGTCACATTGTCGGCGGCCACCGGCAGGCCAAATGCGGCAAAGCGTGCGGGATCGCCGTTGGCGTTGAGCACTAGGGTTCCGACCTGCGGGCGAACGCGCTCGATGATGTGAGAGAGGATCGGCCGGCCGGCGAGCGGGCGCAGGCATTTATCGCCCCCGCCCATGCGCCGCGACAGGCCACCGGCCAGCAGCAAGCCGACGATCCTGGTGTTCGCCGCTCTGGAATTCGCCGGCGGGCGTTCGGCCTCAGAGGGCATCGGTATGGGGATCAGGGTTTGCGATAGGGCTGCACATGCAATGAATATGCGGTCCTGTCTGACCGTTCACAAGACCACTGCCTTACAGGCGGCTCGCTGGCGCCTTAAAGCTGCGGCGGCGTAATCTCCATGCGCGCATGGGCGCTGTCGGCAGGAAGCGCGGAACGGGCGAGATAGCAAAACTCACCGCGATCAGGGTGAAGGGCTTTGCCGCCCTGCAGCAGATGCGTCGGTTCCAGCAGCGCGTCGATCCGGCGCCGGTCGGTATCGCTGTGATACTCCATGTAGATGACCTGGAAGCGCCCGAGCCAGGGCTCGAGCGACTTCAGGATCGGCCATTCGCAGCCTTCCGTATCCAGCTTGATGATGTCGGCGCTCAGCAGGCCTTCGCGGGTAAAAAACCCGGCCGCGTCCTCCAGCTCGAAAACTTCGCCGCCGCGCTTGGCCATGGCACTGGCGCCGAAGGAACTGGTCGTGCCGTCGATATGGCCCTCATGCAGCGGAAGCTTTGCCTTCTTGTCATAAAGTCCTGTCTGCCTCGGCTCGATCAGGGAAAAGCGCCGCACATTCTCCGCCAGCAGGCCGAAGGCCGCGGGCGACGGCTCGGCCGCGACGATGCGGGCTTCGGGATATTGCAGATGCAGATAGACAGAGGCAGCGCCGACATTGGCGCCGATATCGGCGATGAGCTTGACGTCGGACAGCAAGGGAACCGGCTTGTAGATCTTGCCGGCGAAAATATCGCGGGCCGTCTTGAGCGACAGGCCGTTGTCGAAGCAGCGGAAGGGCAAGGTTCCGTCCTTCCAGTTTATGTTGACCTGTTTCGTGTCCATCCCTGTTCCTTCGGCCGCGGCTCCATGCGTCGCCATGCGCTCATATCTGCGGCGGCCTGATCTCCATGCGCGCGTGGGCGCTGTTCGCCGGCAAGGTCGAGCGCGCGATATAGCAAAACTCGCCACGATGGGGATCATGGGCCACGCCGCTCTCCAGCAGATGGGTCGGTTCCAGCAACCTGTCGATCCGGCGCCGGTCAGTCTCGCTGTGGTATTCCAGATAGATCGCCCGGAACTGCCCGAGCCACGGCCGCAGCGAGGTCAGGATCGGCCATTCGCAGCCTTCCGTATCCAGCTTTACGATATCGGCGTTCTGCAATCTTTCGCGCAGGAAAAAACCGGCGGCATCCTCGAGCTCGAGGGTCTCACCTCCCTTTTCCTTCGTCAGCACGCTCACGCCGAAGGAATTGGTCACGCTGTCCACGCGTCCCGTATGCAGATGCAGGCTTGCCTTCTTGTCATAGAGCGCAGTCTGTCTTGGTTCGATTTGTGGAAAAGCTGCAGCGTTGCGGCATAGCAATGCAAAGGCCGCCGGTGAGGGCTCGATGGCCACGATCCGCGCCGCGGGATATCGGGTGTGCAGAAAGACCGAGGCCGCGCCGATATTGGCGCCGATATCGACGATCAGGCGGACATCGCGAAGATGGGGGGAGGGTCGATAGGTTTCGCCGGCAAATATGTCCCGGGCAATGCGGATCGATAGCTGATTGTCGAAGCAATGAAAGGGGAAAACCCTGTCCCCCCAGGTTATGTCGACCTTCTGCGTCCCCGCCTGCCCCATGACACAACTATAGCGTCCGCGCCTTACTTACCCAACAACTTCACCTGCCTGATGGCGTCCTTTGCCAGCGCTATCGCCGGCAGCCCAGTATCGCGCATGCTTCTGCGCCAGCTCGTTTATCTGCGCGCGCTCTCGCGCGAACGGCATTTCGGCCGTGCCGCCGCCGCTTGCCGCGTCTCGCAGCCGACCCTCTCGGCGGCGATCAAGCAGCTTGAAAAAGAATTTGCCATACCAATCGTCCAGCGCGGCCGCCGATTCGAGGGTTTTACCTCGGAAGGAATGCACATCATCGAATGGGCGCTGCGGATTCTGGCCGATTGCGAGGGCGTGACCCAGGAGATCGGCGAGCTGCGCCACGGGCTGGTGGGCCATCTGCGCATCGGAGCAATTCCGACCGCGCTTTCCATGGTGCCGCGGCTGACCACGCCGTTTCACGCCCTTCATCCCAACGTTGCTCTCAGCGTGCTGTCCCAGACATCAAAGCAGATCCAGCGCAATCTCGACAATTTCGAGATCGATATCGGCGTGACCTATCTGGATAACGAACCGCTGGCCCATGCGCAGACCTTCCCCTTTTATCGCGAGCGCTATGTGCTGGTGACGCCGGCGGGAAGTGCGCTCAGCAAGCGGCGTCAGATCACCTGGGCAGAGGCCGCCGATCTGCCGCTCCTCTTGCTCACGCCCGACATGCAAAACCGGCGCATCCTGAACGACCTCTTTCGCCGCGCTGCCGCAAAGCCGCGCACGGTGATCGAGACCAATTCCGTCGCTACGCTCTGGGCCCATCTGCGCCAAGGCGGCTGGTCCAGTGTCATGCCCCAGACCTTTCAGGCTTTGTTTGGAACGCTGGAGGGCTTGCGTGCCATTCCGCTGGTCGAGCCGGAGGCAACCCACATCATCGGTCTGGCCATGGCCGACCGCGAGCCTCTGTTGCCGGTTACCCGCGCCATGCTGGATGTCGGCCGCAAGGTTGCGGGTAAGCTCGATCGCCGGCTGGCGGTGGCGCCCGATTGACGCGGCGCCACGAGGTGTCGTCATTGACGTGCCGGCTGGGCCCAAACAGGGCCCGCGCGTATCTGTCGCACGCCCGATAACGCGGCTTCCCGAAGGCGTCGCGCTGACAGTAAGATGCGCCGCCATGCCGCCGGGAGCCTTTCGCCTGCTCGCTTGTTTTGTGTCTCTCGCGGCCTCCATCGCTGGCAGCCTCGCGGCAGCAGCGTCCCCTTATCAGGAACCGCCTTCGCTTCAGGAGCAGGTCACGGCGGGCACGCTGCCACCAGTCGAGCAGCGCCTGCCGGCGGTCCCCCTGGTGGACGATATGAAGGCGGAGGGCAAGCTACCCGGCAAGCCTGGCGGCACGCTTCGCATCCTGATCGGCCAGGGGTCGGACGCGCGCAGCCTGGTGCCGTTCGAATATTCGCGGCTGATCGTCTATGACGACCGCTACCGGCTGGTGCCCGACATCGTCGCCAGCTTCGATGTCGAGGACGGGCGCATCTTCACCTTTCATCTGCGCCCCGGCCATCGCTGGTCCGATGGCTCGCCTTTCACGAGCGAGGATTTTCGCTACTACTGGGAAGATGTCGCAACCAACCCGGACCTGAACCCGGATGGCTTGCCGCCGGCGCTGATTGTCAACG
>DASXQK010000278.1:0-3768 GCA_036493015.1 Dongiaceae bacterium
CAGGGTCAAAGCAGGCCCGGGTTGCGACCAGCGATGAGGCGCAAGCTCATAGGCATAGCGATCCCAGGCGCGATTAAGCCCCGCGCTGGATCCCACCTCTCGCAGCCGCAGCGGCAGGCCGGTGCGTTGCGCCACGCGCAGGAAACCGCCGAGCAGCACGGCGGAGCGGGCAACCTCGTTGGTTTGCGGTGGCGAGGCAATAGCGCGCCTCAGCAGCGGCTCGTTTGCTTCGATAGCCGCACGCAGCGCGGGCCAGGGTTCATCGCCGGGTACGCCACCGGTCGACGGCAGGCGCGCGGCCAGGGCGGGGGACCGGTTCGACAAGGCGAGATAGTGGATGCCGCCGAAGAAGCGCAGCGCCAGAGCGCCTGATTTCAGATCGCCCTCCCAGCCTGCGAGCAGGCGGGCAATCGGCCCGCCATCGTCGATGTCGCGCGCGGCATGACGCATCATATCGGCCCAGAGCGGCGAGCCCAGCGCGTCGCAATAGCCGGCCTGCTGGCGGAAGGCTTCGGCAAGATCATGCGGGCGGTGCGTCATGCGGTCACAATCATCGTCGCAGTGGAATTCCGATTCGTAGCTTGAGATTCGACAGACCGTCCGGCATTGTGTCCAGCCGGTTCCGGGGGCACTGAACAAGGTCGCGTCACATATGAAAATCGGCATCGCCAAAGAACGGCGCGCCCATGAATTGCGCGTCGCGGTCTCGCCTGACACGGTGAAGAAGCTGATCGCGCTCGGCGCCGATATCGTGATCGAGACCGGTGCCGGCCTGGGCGCCGCCTATACCGACCAGGCTTTTATCGATGCGGGGGCGAAGATCGCGCCCGATGAGCAGGCGGCCATTGGCGACGCGGATATCGTGCTCAAGGTCCAGCGCCCGCTAACGGGTGCCGAGGGTGGGGTCGACGAGATGGCGCTGCTGAAGCCGGGCGCCATGCTGGTGGGCATCCTCGCCCCCTATGCGGCGAAGGATCAGGTCACCGCCTATGCCAACCGGGACGTGAACGCCTTTGCCATGGAGTTCATTCCCCGCATCACCCGCGCGCAGAGCATGGACGTGCTCTCCTCGCAAGCGAACCTCGCCGGATATCGCGCGGTGATCGAAGCCGCCGCCGTGTTCGGCCGCGCCTTTCCGATGATGATGACGGCCGCCGGAACGGTGGCGCCGGCCCGTGTCTTCGTGATGGGTGCGGGCGTGGCAGGCCTGCAGGCGATCGCAACCGCACGACGCCTGGGCGCGATCGTTTCGGCAACCGATGTGCGGCCGGCATCCAAGGAACAGGTGAAGAGCCTGGGCGCTACCTTCGTTGCGGTCGAGGACGAGGAATTCAAGCAGGCGGAAACGTCCGCCGGCTACGCCAAGGCGATGAGCGCCGAATACCAGACGAAACAGGCTGCCCTGGTGGCGGAGACGCTGAAGAAGCAGGACATCGTGATTACCACGGCGCTGATACCCGGCCGACCCGCGCCGGTGCTGATGACCGAGGAGATGGTCAAGTCCATGCGGCAGGGCTCGGTCATCGTCGATCTGGCGGTGGAGCAGGGCGGCAACTGCCCCTTGAGCGAACCCGGCAAGGTGGTGGTGAAGCACGGCGTGAGCCTGGTGGGCTTCCTTAATATCCCGAGCCGCATCGCCGTCGATTCCAGCGCGCTTTATGCCCGCAACCTGCTGAACTTCCTGACGCCGCTGATTGACAAGGCGAGCAAGAGCCTGAAGATCAACTGGGATGACGAGATCGTCAAAGGCACGGCGCTGACGCGCGACGGCAAGGTCGTGCATCCGGCGCTGGCCGGACAAGGAGCCGCCTGACATGGAAAGCGAAATCGCCGGACACCTGCCCTTCGTCTTCGGCCTCACGGTATTCGCGCTGGCCTGCTTCGTCGGCTATTACGTGGTCTGGCGGGTGACGCCGGCGCTGCATTCGCCGCTGATGGCCGTCACCAACGCGATTTCCAGCGTGATCATCGTCGGCGCGCTGATCGCCGCCGGGCCGGCGAATTTCAACTTCGCGCAGATCATGGGCTTCATCGCGGTGACGCTGGCGAGCGTCAACATCTTCGGCGGGTTCATCGTCACCCACCGCATGCTCTCCATGTTCAAGAAGAAGAAATAGGCGAGAGGCCGCGTCGTGAACCAGGATCTGACAGCCTTCGCCTATCTGGCCGCCGCCATCTGTTTCATCATGGCGCTGCGCGGCCTGTCTTCGCCGGTGAGTTCGCAGGCGGGCAACCGCTTCGGGGTCATCGGCATGGTCATCGCCATCGCCACCACCCTGGCGCAACCCAATGTGGTCAGCTATCCGCTGATCATCGCCGGCATCGTCATCGGCGGGGCCATCGGTGCCTTCATCGCGCTGCGCATCAAGATGACGGCGCTGCCCCAGCTCGTCGCCGCCTTCCATAGCCTGGTCGGCCTGGCGGCAGTTTGCGTAGCGGCGGCGGCCTTTTCCACGCCGCAGGAATTCGGCCTCGGCCAGCCGGGCGCAATAGCCGTGCACAGCCTGATCGAAATGGGGTTGGGGGTGGCCATCGGCGCCATCACCTTCACCGGTTCCATCGTCGCCTTCGCCAAGCTGCAGGGGCTGGTCAGCGGCGCGCCGCTGGTCTTCAAGGGCCAGCATTTCCTGAACGCGGCGCAGGGTATCGCCATCGTCGCCCTTATCGTCTGGCTGCTGCTGGCGCAGAACCCGATCGCCTTCATCCTGCTGGTGGCGATCTCTCTACTGCTGGGTTTCCTGCTGATCCTGCCGATCGGCGGCGCCGACATGCCCGTCGTCGTCTCGATGTTGAACTCCTATTCCGGATGGGCTGCCTGCGGCATCGGCTTCACGCTGGGCAACAACCTGCTGATCATCACCGGTGCACTGGTGGGCTCGTCGGGCGCCATCCTCAGCTACATCATGTGCAAGGGGATGAACCGCTCGATCTTCAACGTGATCCTGGGCGGGTTCGGCACCGATGGCGGCGGGGGTGCTGCCGCGGCGGCGAAGCAGGACCGCCCGGTCAAGAGCGGCAGCGCGGAAGACGCGGCCTTTCTGATGAAGAATGCGAGCTCGGTCATCATCGTGCCGGGCTATGGCATGGCGGTCGCCCAGGCCCAGCATGCGCTGCGCGAGATGGCCGATCTGCTGAAGAAGGAAGGCGTGAAGGTGAGTTACGCCATCCATCCGGTGGCTGGCCGCATGCCCGGCCATATGAACGTGCTGCTGGCCGAAGCCAATGTGCCCTATGACGAGGTCTTCGAGCTGGAGGACATCAACCGGGAATTCCCGACCACGGATGTCGCCTTCGTCATCGGCGCCAATGACGTAACCAATCCGGCGGCCAAGACCGATCCCAAGAGCCCGATCTACGGCATGCCGATCCTGGATGTGGAGGCGGCCAAGACCGTGTTGTTCGTCAAGCGCTCGATGGCGTCAGGCTATGCCGGCGTCGATAACGAGCTGTTCTTCCGCGACAACACGATGATGCTGTTCGGCGACGCCAAGAAGGTCTGCGAGGAGATCGTAAAGTCGATGGGGCACTGACTCGGCGAGGCGGGCGTAAGCGGCACCCTAAAACGCATCGAGCCACCCCTGGGGGTGGCTCGTATCGTTTCGGACGAAACCGAAGGTAAGGACTAGTAGCCTTCGCGGTCCATGCGCTTGCGCATCACCTTGCGGTGGCGACGGACGGCCTCGGCCAGTTCGCGGGCCCGGCGCTCGGAGGGCTTCTCGTAGTTGCGGCGCATCTTCATCTCGCGGAAGATTCCCTCGCGCTGCATCT
>DASXQK010000279.1:0-11996 GCA_036493015.1 Dongiaceae bacterium
CCGACCGCCTCGATGGGCGCCTTGCGCGATGCCAGCGCCTGGATGACGCCGACCACGGCGGCGGCCCCCGCCATATCCGCCTTCATCGCCTCCATGCCATCGGCCTTCTTGATATCGAGGCCGCCGGCATCGAACACCACGCCCTTGCCGACGAAGGCAAGCGGCCCCCGCTTTTTCTTGGCGCCGCGTCCCTTCCAATGCAGCACGAGCACGCAGGGCCGGCGTTCGCTGCCTGAGCCCACTGCCAACAGCGCCCCCATGCCGAGGCGGCGCAGTTTCGGCTCGTCGAGCACCTCGACCTTGACGCCGAGTTTCGAGAGCGCGCGGGCGCGGCGGACGAAATCCTCGGGGCCCAGCAGGTTGGCAGGCTCGTTGACCAGGGTGCGCGCCGTGCCGACGGCCCCCGCCAGGCCATCGAGGCGATCGAGCAGCTTTTTGGCGTTCGCCGCTTTGCTGACGATGACCAGATTACGCACCGGCTTCGGATCGCCGGGCTGGGGCCGCGTGCGAAGTTTCATAAAACGTTGGCCGGCCAACAATGCGCCAAAACCGATATGCGCCGGCAGGTCGCCGGCGAGATCGAGGGCGATAGCGGCCTCGCTTTCGCCCATGCCGGCCAGCAGCATCTCGATCCGGCCGCCCACATCCTGAGCGCCCAGCGTCGTAAGGCTGCCGACCTTTCCGAGGCCGACGAGAACGACGCGATGTCCCTTGAAGCCGGCCGGCGCCACGATGTCGAGGGCGTGACCGGCGGCACCGGTAAAGCGCCCGCCCGCCATGGCCTTGCGGATGCGGCCGCCGAGTTGGCGATCGAGTGCGGCGGCCGATTGTGTCAGCCGGCGGCCTTCATGAGCAGCGACGACGACGACCGGCGCATCGGCCGGCAAGCGCGAGACAAGTTCAATCTTCACGGAATTCCCCTTCGGCGCACCCACTCTTAGGCCGCCGATATTGCCGCCAACGCCGCACCAATGCCAGCCTCACAGGATCGGTTTCGGCTTTTGCGGCGGCGCGGTCATCTTCGCGGCGGCGTCCTGGATGCGGCCCCACAGCATGGCCTCATCCATCTTGCCCTCTTCGAGCAGCTGGCTCACGCGGCTGGCGGCATAACCGGCGGCCTTGTCCTTGCCATGCTCGTCGATCAGCAGCTTGGCGCGCAGATACACGTCACGGTCGGAAACCGAAGCATTGTCCATCGTCCGACTATAGGCAATCGGCCTCAGGTTTCCAGCACGGCCGTTTTCATGATGTCGCTGCGATGGGGCCCGCGGTCTTCCTTGATGAAGAAGCACAGCCCGCCGGCGAACAGTGCGAAGGCGATGGCCGCAACCCAGACCCAGAGATATTCGGCATAGAGGTCGTAGAGAATACCGGCAAGCTGGGCGCCGGCCGCCGCCCCCAGCGCGTGACCCGCCGAGAGCAGGCCCATGGTGAGGCCCATGACGCGCAGGCCCATATTGCTGGCGGCAAGGCTCGCGGTCACCGGCACCGTCGAATAATCGAACACACCGAACAGCACGGCGAACAGGAACAGCAGGTGGATGTCATGAGCCGCCCAGATCAGCACGACGAAGGAAAAGGCGCGCAGGATATAGATGGAGCCCAGCAGCAGCGGCCGGTTCATGCGGTCCGTCAGCCAGCCCGAGAGAATCATGCCGCCGAGATTGACCGCCGAGAGGATGCCATAGGCATAGGCGCTCTCCAGCGGCGGGAAACCACAGGCCGCGGCATAGGGCAGAAGATGCACCTCGATGATGCCCGAGGTGGTGAAGCCGCAAATGACATAGCTCCACAGCAGCAGATGGAAGACCGGCTTGCGGAACAGGGCCGCCGCCTCGGTGAAGATCGACCCGCTCGCTTCAGTCTTCTTCGCCTGCTTCGGCCGCGCGGCTACCGGCCCGCCCCGTGGCTTTACAAAAATCAGGACCGCGACCGCCATCGCAAAAGCCGTGGCGCCCAGGGCCAGATAGGCCCAGCGCCAGCTGATGCTCGACAACACCACCGCCAGCACCGGCACCACGACGAGCTGGCCCGCGGTGGAGCCCGCCGTGGCCGTGCCCACGGCAAGGCCGCGATTCTTGTCGAAAGTCAGGCTCACGATGGTGGAAACCGCGTGGGTTGCCGCCATGCCGAAACCAAGGCCGGCGAACCCGCCGAACGCGACCAGGAATTCCCAGGGGAGCTGCATGAAGCCGGACAGCGTCATGCCGACGGCAATGGCGATACAACCGCTGAACAGCAGAACCCGCGCGCCGAAGCGGTCGATCAGATTGCCGGCGATGGGCGACATGACCGCCATGGTCACCAGCGCCAGCGACCCGCCGCTGGAGACAAAGGTGCGGCTCCAGCCGAAATCATGCTGCAGATAGGGCATGGCGAGCCCCAGCAGCGAACGCGCGGCGAAGGAGACGCTGAGCACGGCAAAGCAGATGCCGACCACGGTCCAGGCGGCGACGGAGGAGCGCTGGGCGTCGTCGTCGCGGGTGATTGTTTCGGGTTGCATGGGGAGCGAGACTATCGCCTCATATCTGGCTGCGAAACCAAGTAGTTGTCGCCAGACAATCCCTTGGGCTAAATGGAGAAAGACCGCACAGCCGAAGAGGCTTTGCAGCCTGAAAGGCGTCTGCTATAAGGCGCGCCTTCACTGATCCGGGGTAGCTCAGCGGTAGAGCAATCGGCTGTTAACCGATCGGTCGCCCGTTCGAATCGGGCCCCCGGAGCCAGTGAAATGAGCGGAATGAGACCAACGGGTCACTCCGTTTCTTTTTAACACGCCCCAGCGCAGCGTCCGGGGCTACAACCATCCGAATTCGAAGCCTGTGAACGGATTTACCGTTCACGGCGCCTTGCCGCGCCCTTCGAACGCATTGCGAGAGGCCATGAAGAAAACCACACCGCTCATTCTCGGCGTCATGCTGCTGGTCGCCGGCTGTGCCTTCCAGGAGGGCCACCGGTTCGATGCGAACACGGTCGAGCAACTACAGCCAGGCGCTACAACCGACCAGGACGCGATCGCACAACTCGGGCCGCCGGCTAAATCGACCAACAATGCTGACGGCACCCAGCTGCTGCAATGGCAATACATCTACGGTACGACAGGCAGTTGGACCGGTGATGCACATGCGGCAATCCTGTTCGGGCCAGACCACAAGATGATCAAGGTCGTCGAGGTCTTTCAGGAGTGAAGACGTAGTCTCGGTGCAACCTGCGCCACTGGCACAAGTTCCTACAGCTGGCGTCCGTTCGAATCGGGCCTTAGCCGACCGCTCGCCCGTTAGAATCGGGGGCCCGGAGCCAAGATATCCAGGAATTAGGCGATCACTCACCTAGTCCTTTTTCTTAGATAAAGACGTTGGCATAACCAAGCCAAGCATTAGTCACGATTAACGGGCATCCGCTGTCGAATAGCACTGGCAAGAAAGAGAGGGGCATTGGACCTCGCATCCTGGATACCAACAATCGTGCCAGGAGTCATTGGCATCTGGTCTTCGTCCGTTAAGCACATGTCCACGGCCTAAACGCAGGCGGATAGGCGACATCGATCGGCTTGTGGAGGTATTGTGGAAACCATCATTCGCGCAGGATGCGATAAACACTTGCGCTGCCCTCAACGCCGCGAAGGGGGGCATCGAATGCAGCGACCCGATGGCCGGCGAGGAGATCGGCCACCCCAGGCGCCGTATAAAGCGCTTCGGAAATACAAATCTCACCTGCATCCGCCAGAGACTGCACGCGTGCGGCCACGTTCACGGTTTGGCCGAAATAATCCAGATTGTCGTTCAACGTTACGGCAATCGAGGCTCCGCAATGCGCCCCGATCTTGAGAATGATGCCCGGCTCGCCGTGCTCGCGATTGAAGCGCTCGATTTCCGCCAGGATATGCAGCGCTGCTGAAACCGCATCGGTCGGCCGAGAGAAGACGGCCATCACCGCATCACCGATCGTCTTCACGACGGCGCCGGAATGTTCCTGCACCGCCGCCCCGAGCAATGCAAAATGCTCACGCACAAGGGCATAGGCATTGAGATCGCCAAGGTGCTCATACATGGCCGTTGAGCCCTTCAGGTCCGTGAACAGGAAAGTCACTTGCCGGATGCCCAGCCCTTCGGTCTCGTCAACACGCTCGGAACGGAACAGGCGCCGGAAGGTCTGGCTTGCAAGCAATGCCCCGCCGGACATGTAAGGGTCGAACTCCAGCGGTGGTTTGATCGTCATGGCCACGACCTCGGGTGGCCAATTGATCAACAGCAGGGAACCGCGCGTGGGCCCGGCGTTTTCCACTTCGATGACGATGGGTCCGGCCGGCAGAGCCGGTAACGCCGGCGTAAAGCGCTGCCCGTCGTATCGGATCCGCAGATGCGTTGGTGTTGCGGCAGGTTCGCCGATGATCGGCAGCATGAATGCGGCCTGTGTCTGGACATTGACGCCCGACAGAACACCGGGGCCGAGATTGGCTTGCAGCGTGGTGACGGAGCCCGGCGGCAGGAATGCGAGGCCGCGAACCAGTCCGCGCAAATAGTCGAGAAATCGGACTTGCTGGCCGGGCAACCGCCCGTCACTCAGGAAACGAAGCTTCCAGTGAAAATCCTCGACCGACAGCGCTTCGGGATCATGATATGATAGGCGGCGGAGCTGCGGCGATACCGAAAACGTGACTTCGATAAAATCGTCGAGGTCGGTTTCACCGGTCACGTCACACAAACCGCAGACATAGTGGGTCTTGAGCGTGCGGAGCGCCCCGAAGCTTTCGAGCACCATGCCGGATTGGGGGCAAATGACGTCCCAGCTCATGTCGAACAATCCACACCGAGCGGCATGAAGAAACAGGTCTATGGATTCCGCCTCGACGATCGCCTGGTCGCGGGCGAAGGCCAGAGGGTTGACACGATAGAGGGATAGATCGTCACCGCTCCTGATGAGCGTCTCGAACTTGGAGATCACGCGCGGGCTCCAGGAGCGCGCCCGCTCGATCTCGGTCATCCTGCTTTCGAGAAGCCGATCCTGAACCTGGGTCATTTCGCCCCTGGCTGGCCGCCGGCGCGGCCGATTTTCTCTATCAAGCCGAGACTATTGCATTTGGAGACGCTGGTCGAGGATGGGCGGACTTTGGCGCCAATTCTAGCTTTCCGCCCACACCTTGAACGCCGGCGGATAGGCGGCATCGATCGGCTCCGGGCTGTGGTGATACTGCGCGAACTTGCCCCAGGCCGCGTCTGTCGATTTGCGGATGCCCTCGACCAGCTCCGCCTCATTCGCGCCAATAACTTTGCGGTCCTTCACCACCGTTTTGCCGGCGACGATCACCTGTTTGACCAGCTCGCCGGTGCCGCATTGGACCAGCGCCTTGATCGGATCGAGGAAGGGTCCGACGCGAAGGGTGTTGAAATCCACGATCACGATGTCGGCCGCCGCACCCGCCGCGATCCGGCCGAGATCGTCGCGCCTCAGCGCCTTCGCGCCGCCCAATGTGGCCGCATTAAACACATCGCGCGCCTTGGCTGACTCGAAATTGTCATCGGCGATTTTGCCGGCGAGGCTCGCGATCTTCATCTCCTCGACGATGTCCTGCGGGTAGGTATCCGTGCCGAGGGATAGATTGATTCCCGCATCGAGATAGCGCTGGAAGCTTTCCAGGATCAGGCCACGGCGGCTGAAGACCAGCGGGCAATGGGCGACACTGGCGCCTGATTGCGCCACCAGCTTCAGATCGCCGGCGAAGGGATAGGCGATCTGGCTGTGGCCGCCGGTATAGAGGCAATGGCCCAGGATCACCTCCGGCCCAAGAAAGCCGATGCTGTCCAACAGCGCGATCGGCGTCTTGCCGTATTCGCGCACCGTATCCTGGAACTCGACGACGGATTCGGCGGCATGCAGGGTGATGCCGATGCCGAGCTGGCTTGCTGCCTGTTTCGCCTTGCGCAGCAGCGCCGGTGTGCAGAGATGCTGCTCATAGGGAACCAGGATGGTGCGCATGAGACCGCCATGCATGCCGTCGGCCCGCTGGGCATAGGCAATCGCCCGGTCGAGCCCCGCTTCGCCAGCCTTCTCGTCCCAATGGCGCTGCAGGCGTCCGCCCTGGTCGTAGTGATGGTTGGCCGAGGAAAATCCCGGCGTGGCGTAAAGCCGCATGCCGAGAGAGGCGGCCATATCCGGCATCAGGTCGGGATCGTCGCCGAACTCGCCGCCCATCTCGACCACCGTGGTCGAGCCGAAGCGCAGCAGCGAGGCCAGGCTGTATTTCATGCTGACGCGCTGGTCCTCGAAGGCGAACAGGTTCGGCCCGCCGATGCCCTTGGACGGCCAATGGTTGAGAAAGCCGGAGCGGAACAGGTCGCGCCGCCCGCCATCGATGATCATGCGGTCGCCGGCCTGCGAGCCGACATGGACGTGGGTATTGATCAGGCCGGGAATCACGAGATCGCCGCCCGCATCGATGATCTCATCGATTGATTCATCCACGGGCGGCGCGTCATGGCGCTTGCCGGTGAAGGCGATGCGCTCACCCTCGATAAGGACGACGCCATCGGTCAGGATACGGTGTTCGCTGCCGTCAAAAGCGACGATCCAGCCGCCCTTGATCAATGTCCGCCGCGGTTTCTGCTGATTCGCCATGGATAACGCCCCCGCTGCCGCGCCCGCGGCGTACCGGAAGCCTAGAGCAACATGGGCTCGGGTTGAACCGACCTGATCCGGCCGCCGCGTCCGGTACAAGACGCGAACGACGCTTTGCGCACCGCGCGCGATCCGCTATTTAATAGGCCCAGGCGGGAAAGACGGGCGGAATACCAGGGATGCAGCGGGCTGGCAGAACTCTTCTCGGGGCGCTGATCCTCCTCATCCTGCTGCTGGCGATCTGCGCCGCCGTTGTCTATCACGCCACATCCTCATCCAGTGCCAACCGCAAGTTGGCCCAGCACAGCATCGCCGTCATGCAGGCGGCCGAAGCCCTGCTGACGCTCGCGCAGGATGCCGAGACCGGCCAGCGCGGCTACATCCTGACGCGCCGGCAGCAATACCTTTCCCCCTACCAGGCGGCGAGCGTGCAGATCCCGCCCGCCTTCGACACCCTGCGCAGCCTGCTGACCACCACGCCGGCGGAGATCGCAGATGCTGACCGGTTGCGCGATGCGATCCACACCAAACTCTACGAGCTGCAAAAGACCATCGACGTGGCCCAAACCCAGGGGTTCGACGCGGCGATCCAGATCGTGCTGACCGATGCCGGCAAGCAGGCCATGGACGAGATCCGGGCGACGATCCGCAGCCTGGTCGCCGAAGAAGGGGATTTGCTGAACACCAACCGTGCGGATGTCTATTTCTGGGATCGGGTCAATCTGATCGCCGGCGGCGTCGGCGGATCGGTCGTGCTGATCGCCCTGATCATTGCCGCCATGCTGACCCAGCGCAGCGTCAGCCAGCTCGAGCGCGCCGAGCGCAGCCTGCGCGAACAGGCCGGACTGCTGCAGGGAACACTCGACAATGTGCGCGACGGCGTCGCCGCCTTCGATGCCGACGGCCGGCTGAGTGCCGCCAACCGGCGATTCTTCAAACTGATGAATTTTCCGGCCAGGCTTGGTGAGGTCGGCCGTCCCCTTGCCGATTTCCTCGCGATCGAGGCAGCGAGGCCCGAACGGATGTTCGTCGACGTTCCGCCGCCGGCAGCCGATGAAGGTGGCGTCGTGCGGCGCATCGGCGTGGACAAGCGCGATCTCGAGATCTATCGCAATGCCATGCCCGGGGGCGGCTTCATCGTCACCTGCATGGATATCACCCGGCGGCTTCGCACCGAAGCCAGTTTGCGCCAGTCGCAGAAGATGGAATCCATCGGCCAGCTGACGGGTGGCGTTGCCCACGACTTCAACAACCTGCTGCAGGTCATCGTCGGGAATATCGAATTCCTGATCCGCGCGGCGAAAGATGCGCCGGCGATGCTGTCGCGCGCGACATCGGCGTTGCTGGCGGCCCAGCGCGGCGCCCAGCTTACCCGCCAGCTTCTTGCCTTTGCCCGGCGCCAGCCGCTGAACCCCGTTCCCGTCAATCCCGGGCGCCTGATCCAGGGGATGACCGAGCTGCTGCGGCGCACATTGGGCGAGCAGATCCAGATCGAGGCCATCATCGCCGGCGGGTTGTGGAACACGCTGGTCGATCCGACCCAGCTGGAAAGCGCGATACTGAATCTTGCCATCAATGCCCGCGATGCCATGCCGCCAGGCGGCAAGCTGACCATCGAAGTCGGCAATGCCTTCCTCGACGATGCCTATGCCGCCGAGCATGCGGAAGTGACCGCGGGCCAGTATGTGATGTTGGCCGTGACCGATACCGGTGCCGGCATGCCGCCGGATGTGGTGGCGCGGGCCTTCGAGCCCTTTTTCACCACCAAGCCGGAGGGCGAAGGCACCGGCCTTGGCCTCAGCATGGTCTATGGCCTGGTCAAGCAATCCGGCGGCCATGTGAAGATCTATAGCGAGCCCGGCCAGGGCACGACGGTGAAGCTCTATCTGCCCCGCGAGCGGCGCGCCGAATTGGAGATCGACAACACGCGCGCCAAGGCGGCGTTAGGCGGCAATGAGCGCATCCTGGTGGTGGAGGACGATGCCGCCGTGCGCCAGACTGCCGTCGATATGCTGCGCCAGCTTGGTTATCAGGTCTCGATCGCGGAAAACGGCGAGCGCGCCCTGCAGATGCTGAAGGGCGGGTTGAAGGTGGATCTGCTGTTCACCGACGTCGTCATGCCGGGGCCGATCGGCAGCCGCGAGCTGGCGCGCCAGACAGCATCCCTCCTGCCGGGATTGTTCGTGCTCTACACCTCCGGCTACACCGAAAACGCGATCATCCATCACGGACGCCTCGACCTGGGCGTGCATCTGCTGAGCAAGCCCTATGGGATCGAAGAGCTGGGCCGCAAGCTGCGCCTCGTCATCGCCGGTGCCGCGGGCGATGCCAGCGAACAGAAGCCGGCTGAAGCCGCCGCTTCGCCCTCGCCCCCATCGACATCACCCGTTGCCGCGGTTTCACCGCCGGCGCCTTCGTCCGGCATGAACGGCCAAGGGCGGGTGCTGCTGGTGGAAGACGATGCGCTGGTTGCGATGTCGACCATGGACATGCTCTCGCAGATCGGCGTTGCGGCTGAGCAGGCATCTTCGGGCGCGGAAGCGCTGGCTTTTTTCCGCAAGGATAACGCGCTCACGATCGTCATCGCCGATGTGGGCCTGCCGGATATGGACGGGCACAAGCTGGTGCGCGAGATCCGCGTCCTGCGGCCTGCGGTCAAGATCATCATGGCGACGGGTTCGCTGCCCAATGTTGACGGCGTCGGCGAAAGCGACCCTGCGGATGTGATCCATCTCGGCAAGCCTTACCAGCTGGCCGATCTGAAGCGCGCGCTCGAGCGCCTGATGAACTGAGGTAGGTCCCACCCGCCGAGATTCTCGACAAGCCCGCCTCGCCCCGATAAGAGAGGATGGCGTCACCATTCGCCAATTTCGGGGGTCGTTCGCTTGAGCAAGAGCCATTGGGCCGATTTGCATCGCCGTTGGGCTCATGTGACGACGCCGTTGCGTCCGACCCCGGAAGACGTTGAAGGTTTTGGCCGGGCAATCGCAGAGCACCGCGACCGGGTCCTGCTGCTGGGCGTGACGCCGGAGCTGGCCAATCTCGGGGCCTTGACCGTCGGTATCGACAAGAATTCCGCCATGGCCGCCCATCTCTGGCCGGGCAATAGCGCACGCCGCCAGGCGCTGTCCAGCGACTGGCTCGCCTTGCCCTTTGCCCGCCGCACGTTCTCGGCTGTCATCGGCGATGGCAGTCTGAGCGCCCTTCCCTATCCCGAGAACTATCGTCGGCTCTTCGGGCAGCTCGCCGAGGTGCTGCGTCCCGGTGGCCGGGTGGCCTTGCGTCTCTACAAGGCGCCGGATGAGAGCGAATCCCTCAGCGCCGTTTTTGCCGCCGTGCGCGCCGGTGGCATCCGCAACTTCCACGTCTTCAAATGGCGCCTGGCCATGGCGCTGGTTGCAGCGGCGGGCGATCCCAACCTGCGGGTGGTCGAGATCCTTGCCCATTTCGAACAGGAGTTCCCGGATCGGCCGAATCTGGCCGCCATGACCGACTGGCCGATGGCCCAGATCGACACGATCGACGTTTATCGCGGCTCGCCGGAAGTCTATAGTTTTGCGACATTCGAGCAGATACGCCAAACCCTGCCCGCCAGTTTCACCAACCCCCGGCTGATCGCCACCGGCAGTTACGAACTGGCCGAGCGGTGTCCGCTGCTCGTCCTGGACCGAATGACATGAGTAAGCGCGCCAGCGTGCTGGATCAGATGATAAGCAACGTGCCGGGTATTGCCTGGCCGCCGATCATGCGCGAGCCGGTCGCGGGCCTGGCGAGCATGCTGGCCGTGCTCGACCGCACCCAGTGGATGAAGCGCCGCGACCTGGTAGAGGCGCAATACCGCCAGCTGTTCGTGCTGGCAACGCATCTGGCGCGCGAGTCAAAACAGTTCGCCCGGAGGCTCTCCGATGCGGGCCTGACGCCCGCCGATCTCGCCAGCGAAGAAGGCCTTCGCCGCTTGCCGATCCTGCAGCGGCGCGACCTGCAGATCCCCGCCGCGGAACTGCACAGCGCCGCCATTCCGCAATCTCATGGACCGATGGGCGAAAGCCACACCTCTGGTTCTACCGGCGAGCCGGTCGTCATCCGCCGCACCGCCGTCAACCAGATCATCTGGCGCGCAACCAATATCCGCAGCCAGGTCTGGCAAGGCATCGACTTCGCCAAGCGGACCAGCACCATCCGCCCGCAGTTTCAGGGTTATTCGATCAAGCCCGATCGCGGCCCGCCGATCAACCAGCTGTTCAAGACCGGGCCTGTGCAGCTGATCCCCATTACCGTCGACATCAAGCAGCAGGCCGCCCTGTTGCGGGAGTTCAAACCGGACAATCTGATCATCTATCCGACCAACCTCGATCATCTGACCCGCTACATCAGGCAGCATGGCGGCGCGCCGGAGGGGCTGCGCTGGGTTCATACCATCGGCGAGACGCTGTCGGTGCGGGTGCGCAAACAGGCCGAAGATATCCTGGGCGCGCGGGTGGCCGACAAATACTCTTCCCAGGAAGCGGGTCTGATCGCGGCCGAATGCCCGGATAGCGGCCTTTATCATGTAATCGCCGAGAACCTGATCGTCGAGGTGCTGAAGGAGGATGGCAGCCCCTGCCGCATCGGCGATTCGGGACGGCTGGTCGTGACCGACCTGCTCAACTTCGCAACACCGCTCATTCGCTATGACATCCGCGACTATGCCGAGGTAGGCGGCGCGTGCCCCTGCGGGCGCGGCCTGCCGACCCTGAAGCGCATCCTGGGGCGCGAACGAAACCTGGTGACCAAACCCGACGGAACGCGCAACTGGCCGCTGGTGGGATTTCATCAGTTCCGCGACATCGCGCCGATCCAGCAATACCAGTTCATCCAGCATGATCTGGAGAATATCGAGGTCCGCCTGGTCAGCGAAACGCCGCTCACGAAGGCCCAGGAAGGCAAGCTCGCGGTCGTGATCAAGACAGCGCTGGAGCATGATTTCACCCTGGCGTTCAACTATTTCGAAGGCGAGCTGCCGCGTGGAACGAGCGGCAAGTTCGAGGAATTCATCAGCAAGCTGGATGCGGCGTGAATGCGATGGCGAGCGCGTCCCCCGCCCCTCTGACGACGCAGGCGATGCTGGAGAAGCTGGTGGCCTTCGACACCACCAGCGCCAAGAGCAATCTCGCCTTGATCGATTTCGTGAAGGACTATCTCGCGGGCTTCGGCATACCCAGCCAGGTCATCCCCTATCAGGATGGCGCCAAGGCCAATCTGCTCGCCACCATCGGCGATGCGGCAAATCCGGGCATCATCTTTTCCGGTCACACCGATGTAGTGCCGGCGAAGAGTGAGGAGTGGCAGAGCGATCCCTTCGCTCTCACCCTCCGTGACGATCGCCTTTTTGGCCGCGGCACGGC
>DASXQK010000280.1:0-16339 GCA_036493015.1 Dongiaceae bacterium
CTCGCGCGCCACGCGGTTGATTTCCACCAGTCGGCGCTCAAGCGAGCGGGCGGCCCGCGCCGAGCGTTCCAGAGCGTCGATCAGGGCGGCCGCGCGCATCATCGGATCGCCGCCGGCATCCTTGCGCCCGGCAAGCTCCAGCCGATGTTCGGTCACGCTGCCGATCGCCCCTTCGCAGAGATCGGGCAGGTCGGCGAGGGTGGGAATGGAATCGAACAGCAGGCCAAGGCCTGACCCAGCCGCGCCCGCCGCCTGGGGCAGCATGATCTCGATGCGGCCGACGGCAGCCCAGGGCATCAGCCGTTCAACATCGCGCTGATGGGTCTGCACGGCAGCGCTCACCGCCTCGACCCAGCTCAGCATCTCGGCGCAGGCGGCATCACCGCGCTCTTCGGCCAGCGTGCGGGCGATATCGTCCAGGGTCGCGGCGCGGGTGGCGAGATCGCTGAGGCGCCCGGCACATTCGGCCGGGGTGAGGGGCGGGTTCTTGATCGCGCGTTCGAGGGCAGCGAGTGCTTCTTCCAGATGGCCGCGCGTCACCGTGCGCGTACGCCGGTCATCGGAAACGGCCGTCAACGACTCCCGCAAGATGATCAGCGCATCCTCGATACTCTCGGTCCAGCGCGGACCCAGGATGGGCCGGTTGATCAGCTCGCGCGCGGCATTGGCAAGCGCCAGCAGATGAGCCGCCAGATTTCCGCTATCCACGGAGGAGACGTATTTCGGTTCCAGCGCGCGGGCTTCGCGGCTGTCATACCAGTTGAGGAAATGGCCACGGAACCGCTCGAGGCGGCTCATGGTGCCGAGCGTCGCTTCCAGCCGCTCGACCGTCTCGATCATGCCGACCCAGCCGAAGTCCTTCGCCGTCAGGACGGAAATTAGATAGAGGCCGATATTCGTCGGCGATGTGCGGTGGGCGACGACCGGGTTGGGCTCCTCCTGGAAATTGTCCGGCGGCAGCATGTTGTCGTCGGGGCCGATGAATTTCTCGAAGAACTTCCAGGTGCGCCGCGCGATAAGCCGCAGGCTTCTGGTGTCGTCGCTATCGAGATCGAGGTGGCCCGCGGCCGGCGGTGGGCGGCTGGCCCAGCGCGCCATGGCCGGCGAGACCATCCACAACAGCAGGAACGGGGCGGCGGTGAGCCGGGACTGGTGTTCGGCGAGCTGGATCGCCAGGCCCGCGGCGATGGAAAAGGCCGTGCTTCCCGCCATCTGCAGCCAGAAGCGCCGCGAGTCATGGCCCAGTGTGTATTTGGCCTGGGCAGCGGTCATCCATTCCAGCAGCTTGCGCCGGTGCACGAGGACGCGCAGCAGGGTGCGGATCACCGCATCGGCCATCAGCAGCGCCTGGTGAGCGAGGAACGTGATCTGGAAAGCGATCTGGACCAGGGCCAGCAGCAGGTCGCGACCGAGCGACATGAAATGGTGGCGCAGCGAAATGCCGCGCCGGCTGGGCATTATCCCGGAGGCAAGCGGCAGCAGAGCCGGCAGCGCGATGGTGAGAAGAATAAAGAGAGTCCAGATGTCGCCGGCTCTCGGCCCCATGGTCCAGCCGACGACCAGCGCCAGCAATGCGGCAGGCGCGGACAGCGAACGGCGCAGGTTATCCAGCATCTTCCAGCGGCCAAGCAGCGGAATGGCGATATGACTGCCGGGGCGCCGGCAATCCTTGCCGCGGCCAAAGATCCAGGGCAGCAGCTGCCAGTCGCCCCGCACCCAGCGATGCTGGCGGGCGGCAGACACCTCGTAGCGGGTGGGAAATTCTTCGACCAGCTCGAGATCGGATGCCAGGCCCGCGCGGGTGAAGGTTCCTTCCAGCAGGTCGTGGCTCAATACGGTGCTGTCCGGAATGCGGCCCTCGAGTGCCGCTTCGAAGGAATCGATATCGTAGATGCCCTTCCCGACATAGGAGCCCTCGCCAAACAGATCCTGATAGACGTCGGAGACGGCGAAGGCATAAGGATCGAGGCCGCTGGGACTGGAGAAGACCCGCTGGAAGAGCGAGCCCTCGCGGCTGAGCGGCAGCGATGGGGTGACCCGTGGCTGCAGGATCGCATGACCCTCCACCACGCGGCAGAGGTCGCGATCGAAGCGCGGCCGGTTGAGAGGGTGGGCGATCTTGCCGACCAGGCGTCGGGCGACACCGCGCGGCAGGCGGGTATCGGCATCCAGCGTGATGGCGAAGCGCACATTGGGCGGCGGCAGGATATCGGGCGCCAGGAACGTCGTGTCGGTGGCGCCGCGCAGCAGCCGGTTGAATTCATGCAGCTTGCCGCGCTTGCGCTCCCAGCCGATCCATTTTCCCTCGCCGGCCGTCCAGACGCGCTTGCGGTGAAACAACATAAAGCGAGGCCCGGCCGGCCCGGCGGCATGGCGGTGATTGAGCTCCTCGATCTTCGCCTTTGCCGTTGCCAGCAGATCCTCATCGCCGTCAGCCGATTCAGCATCGGCATCCATCCAGTCGGAGAGCAGGGCGAAATAGAGTTCGCCATCCTGGCTTGCCAGGAAATGCACCTCCATATGTTCGATCTGCTGCTGGATGGCCTCATGGGTGGTCAACAAGGTGGGGATGACCACCATGGTGCGCAGTTCCTCCGGAACGCCACTGCGGAGTTCAAGCCCAGGCAGGATCTGGGGCGCATGCCAGCTCGTCAGCATCCGGTTGACGAGGGCAAAGGCCAGATCGGAAGCAGGAATCAGGCCCAGCAGGCCGGTTATCACCAGATTGCCCGGCGCAATATGGAACCCGGCGAGGAAATAGAGCGGGATGGCAAGGATGGCCGCGCTCAAAAGGATCGCGGCGAACAGATAGCCCAATATTCCCGCGCGGGTATTGAAGCGGATGAAATGGTCGCGAAAGCCTGGCCGATAATCCAGCAGCTTCTCGAAGGCGGGCCGGCCATGGGAGATAAGGTAATAGCCCGGCTCCTGCAGCCGAGCATCGGGCGCATGCGCCTGGCTCGATCCGGCAGCCCCGGCGTTATGCGCCATGGCCATGGCTTCCTGGGCGATGTCGAGCTCGGAATGCCGTGAACCGCGGGCGAGACCCTCGATGGCGCTGCGGTAGCGGTTGCGGGTGGGGAAGTCGTAGAACGCAAAATTGCTGCTGGCCCGCAATACGGCATCGACCAGGCTCATCTCCTCGAACAACTCCGCCCAATCGACGGAGGAGATCGCCCGCATGCTGGTAATGATGTTGCGCACGGTGATGTTGGTAGCGCCCTGGCGCTGATGTTCCTGGCGCACGATCTCATCGGCCGTCGTACCCTGGCGGGTCAGGCGTTCTTCCAGCCAGTGGACGGCGGGCGTGACGGTGGGATCCTGATCGCGTAGGCGCTGGGCTAGCTGCACCGCGAAAACGGCCGGCAGCGTATCGCGCCGCAGGCGCCAGGCGCGAAGCGCATCGGGATCGACCGTATGGCCGCCGATGCCCAGAAGGCGGTCGGCCAGCGCATCGGCTTCGCGCCGCTCGGCATTATGACGGACGATGGAATCCGCGGCCCGGCGCAGATTCTCCACCAGAACAATGCGCAACGTGATCGCGATGGCCCACAATTCGCCGATGCTGAGCGGCTGGACCTGCTGATAGGCGTTGACGAAGCGGGTCAGCACGGCGGTATCGAAGCGGCTGTCGGTATGCGCCACGAAGGCCCAGGCGATGCCGAAGACGCGCGGATATGTGGCGAATGGACCTTCGGCCAGTTTCGGCAATTGGCGGTAATAGCCGGGCGGAAGGCTGGCGCGGATTTCGCGGATCTGTTCGGCGACCACGTGCGAGTTGTCGATCAGCCATTCGGCCGCCGGCGTGATCATGCGCTCGTCCTGGATCGCTTGGGCGATCGAGCGGTAGGCGGTGCGCAAGGTGATGTCGTTCTCGCGCAGCCGCGCTTCCAGAGAGCGGCTGGAACCGCGCGCGGTGGCGATTGTTTGTGCTTCAGCGAGGCTATGCGCGTGCTGCTCCAGCCTCTCCATGCTGAAGATTTCGGCGCGAATCAAGTCTTCGCTATCCTGATAGGTCGGCAGCGAAGATTGCTCGCTTGAGCGAAGGCGCGAATAGTTCAACTTGTTGCCTCCGCAACGCCAGGGAGGGGTCGCGTGTCAAATTGACGAACGAAAAAATGACACCCTGGAGGTCCCGCCAGCTAAACCCCGAAAAACCTTGAATTGTTCCCTGCGGGGATGATGCCGGCAGCGCCACCGTAACAGCAGTCGCCCGCAATCATAGCCCATGCGATGATGTGGCAAGCAGAATGAATTGGGAGTGAACGATGCAGATCGGTGTGATCGGCCTCGGCCGGATGGGCAGCAATATCGCAAAGCGGTTGATGCAGGCGGGCCATAGCTGCGTGGTCTTCGATAAACAGGCAACAGCGGCCCAGGCGCTGACAGGCGAGGGCGCGGTTGCCGCCAGCGATTTGCGTGACATGGTCGCGAAGCTCGCCAAACCACGAGCTATCTGGATCATGCTGCCGGCCGGCGTGATCACCGAGAACACCGTCAAGGCGCTTGCAGAGGCCATGGAGGCGGGCGATATCCTGATCGATGGCGGCAACTCCTTTTACAGGGACGATGTTCGCCGTGCCGGTGGGTTGGCGGCGAAGAAAATCCGCTATCTGGATGTCGGCACCAGCGGGGGCAGCTGGGGCTTCGAACGCGGCTATTGCATGATGATCGGCGGCGACAAGGACGCCGTCGATCACCTCGACCCGATCTTTGGCGCGCTTGCGCCCGGCAAGGGCGATGCAGTGCCAACTCCGGGCCGTGAGGGCGGCGACAGCCGGGTCGAGCGCGGCTACATGCATTGCGGGCCCAGCGGCGCCGGGCATTTCGTCAAGATGATCCATAACGGGATCGAATACGGCCTGATGCAGGCGTATGCGGAAGGTTTCGACATCCTGCGCAATGTGGCTTCCGAAAAAATCCCTGCCGAACGCCGTTATGATCTCAATCTGCCCGACATCGCCGAAGTCTGGCGCCGGGGCAGCGTTGTCGGCTCGTGGCTATTGGACCTGACGGCGATAGCACTGGCCAAAGACGCCCAGCTCACAAAGTTCTCGGGCTTCGTCGAGGATTCGGGCGAAGGGCGCTGGACGGTCGAGGCGGCGATCGAAGAAGCGGTGCCGGCCGAGGTGATATCGGCGGCGCTCTACACGCGCTTCCGTTCACGCCAGGGGCACACCTTTGCCGAGAAGCTGCTCTCGGCGATGCGCAATGAATTCGGCGGGCATGTCGAGCCAGCCCATGGGAAACCGGGTGGGCGCGGCTAGCATGACGGACGAGGCACAAGCCGCTCCAGCCTGTGTGCTGGCGATCTTCGGCGCGGCGGGGGATCTGACCCGCCGCCTGCTCGTGCCGGCCCTTCACAATCTTCGCCGCTCCGGGCTGCTGCCGCAAGGATTCGCCATCGTCGGCATCGCGCGTACGCCGCTCAGCGACGATGCCTTCCGCCACGAGCTGGAAGAGGATCTCAAGACCTTTGCCACCGACAAGGTCGATCCTTCGGAAAGCGCCTGGTTCGCCGAACGCGCTTACTACCTGCAGGGTGATTTCGGTGATGCTGGCACCTATACCCAGCTTGCCAAAAAGCTTCAGGAGGTGGGAGCAAAGCATCAGGCCGGGGCCAATTACCTGTTCTACCTGGCCACCCCGCCGCAGGTCTTCGCGTCCATCGTCGATGAGCTCGGCAAGGCCGGCCTGACAAAAGAAGCTGAGGGCAGTTGGCGGCGCGTGATCGTCGAGAAACCCTTCGGCACCGATCTCGCGTCTGCCCAGGCGCTGAACCATCGGCTGCTGGCGGTGCTGGCGGAGAGCCAGATTTATCGTATCGATCACTATCTGGGCAAAGAGACCGTCCAGAACATCATGGTCTTCCGTTTCGCCAACGGTATTTTCGAACCGTTGTGGAACCGCAACCATGTGGATCATGTGCAGATCACCGTGGCCGAGACCGTCGATGTGGGCACGCGCGGCAAATTCTATGACGCCACCGGCGCAACCCGCGACATGGTGCCCAATCACCTGTGCCAACTGCTTTCCCTGGTCGCCATGGAAGCGCCGGCCCGTTTCGAGGCCGATGCGTTGCGCAGCGAAAAGGCGAAGGTGCTGGATGCCGTGCATCGCTTCGATGAGCAGCAGGCGCTGCAGAATGCCGTGCGCGGCCAATACGGCGCGGGCGTGGTGAAGGGCAAGCCGGTCGTGGCCTATCGCGAGGCACCCGATGTTGAGCCGTATTCTCGCACGGAAACCTATCTTGCCCTCAAGGTGATGATCGACAACTGGCGCTGGGCGGGCGTGCCGTTCTATCTGCGCACCGGCAAGGCCCTCGCCACCCGGCGCACGGAGGTTGCCATCCAGTTCAAGCAGGCGCCCTTCGCGTTGTTCCGCGATACGCCCGTCGAGCGCCTGACGCCCAACGATCTGATCCTGCAGATCCAGCCGGAAGAGGGCGCCCTGCTGCGTTTCAGCGCCAAGATCCCTGGCCCCAGCGTGCGCATGGGCGGCGTCGAGATGAAGTTCAGTTACGGCGACTATTTCAAGGCCGCGCCCAGCACCGGTTATGAGACCCTGATCTATGACTGCATGCTGGGCGACGCCACGCTGTTCCAGCGCGCCGATACGATCGAAGCGGGCTGGCGGCTGGTCCAACCGCTGCTCGATTCCTGGTCGAAATCCGCGAATGGCTCGCTGCCGCGCTATCCGGCGGGAAGCCAGGGCCCCGTGCAGGCCGACGAGTTGCTTCGCCGCGACGGGCGGCGCTGGCGCTCTATCGTCAAAGCCGAAGGAGGTTCGCCGTGAGCCCGCGTCCGAAGCCGGCGAAGATCTCGGCCCTTATCTCCGACGTCGATGGCACGATTGTTACCCATGACAAGGTGCTGACCCCGCGCGCTATCGCTGCCGTGGGCAAGCTGAAGGACGCGGGCATCGCCTTTGCGATCACCAGTGCCCGGCCGCCGCGCGGCATGCTGATGCTGGCGGGGCCGCTGAATCTCACCACGCCGATGGCCGGCTTCAACGGCGGGGTGATCGTTCGCCCCGACCTTTCCGTGGTCGAGCAGCATCTGCTTTCGCCGGATACGGCGCGCCAGGCTATCGATTTCATGGTAGCCAATGGCGCGCAGCCCTGGGTCTTCGATGCCGAGCGCTGGATGATCCGCGATCCCAAAGCGCCTTATGTCGACCATGAACGCCATACGATCGGGTTTTCCCCCACGATCGTTGCGGATTTCGATGCGAAGCCCCAGGGCATCGGCAAGATCGTCGGCGCCAGCGATGATTTCGACCGGCTGGCGAAGAGCGAGATCAACCTTCGTGATCTGCTCGGCAGCAGGGCCTTCGTTGCGCGCTCGCAGAAATATTATCTCGACGTCACCCACCCCGATGCCAACAAGGGCGCGGTCGTGAAATCGCTGTCGCGCATTCTTGCCGTGCCGCAATCGGAGATCGCCACCATCGGCGACGGCGCCAACGATGTCGCCATGTTCGAACAGAGCGCCTTTTGCATAGCCATGGGCAATGCGAGCCTCGAGGTGCAAACCCAGGCCGACGCGGTCACGGACAGCAATGAAGAGGATGGTTTTGCCAAGGCCATCGAGCTCTATTTGTTGCCAGCGGGGCGCGCGTGAGCCGGGCGCCGCTCGAGGTCTTCAGTGATTCAGCCACGCTCGCTGATGGGGTGGCAGCATGGCTCACAGGCCTCGCCAAGGCAAAGATTGGACCCTTCGCGGTTTGTCTCTCCGGTGGTTCGACGCCGAAGCGGCTTTATCAGCGCCTCGCCAGTGCCGGTTATCGCGATCGCTTTCCCTGGCCGCGGGCCCAGTGGTTCTGGGGCGATGAGCGCTTCGTGCCGCCGGGCGACCAGCTGAGCAATTTTCGGATGGTACGCGAGGCGATGCTGGCCCATGCACCCATCCCGCCGGAGAATATCCATTCGGTGCCAACGACGGGCCTGACGCCCGAAGCCGCGGCGACCGCCTACGAAAAGACACTGCAGTCGTTCTATGGCGCCCGGCGGCTGGAGCCGGGCCGGCCGCTATTCGATGTGACACTGCTGGGGTTGGGCCCGGATGGCCATACGGCCTCGCTTTTTCCTGGCGATGGGGCACTGAAAGAGCGCGAGCGCTGGGTCGTGGCTGTCATCGGCGCCAAGGCCGAAGCGCGGATTTCGCTGACCTATCCTGCGCTGGAAAGCAGCGCCGACATCGCCTTTCTGGTGGAAGGCGCCGAAAAGCGTGATGTCTTCACGCGCTTGCGGGCAGGCGACCCCGGTTTACCCGCCGGCCAGCTTCATTCCCAGGGCCGGCTTCACTTTTTCGCCGATAGCGCCGCTGTGGATTAACCGCCGGGAACTCTCCGGCCCGTCGCGCATTTCATTCCCATGAGCGCCGCACGATCCGGATCGGGCGGCGTCGTCTTTGTTGCCAGATTAACCGTTTTGAAAGGCCGGCCCCATGCAGCCCTTTGCTTCCGATATCAAGAAAATCCGTGACCGCGCACGCCAGCACATCAGCGAGGGCGCCATCACCGGCGCCTACAAGGCCGACCGCGAGCAGGTGATCAAGGTCCTGAACGAGGCCCTGGCGACGGAACTGGTCTGCGTCCTGCGCTATAAGCGCCATTATTTCATGGCCAGCGGGATGAATTCGGATTCGGTGAAGGAGGAATTCCTCGAACATGCCGGGGAAGAGCAGGAACACGCCGATTCCATCTGCACCCGGATCGTTCAGTTGAACGGTGCACCGAATCTTAACCCCGAGGGCATGACCAGTCGTAGCCATTCGGAATACGCCGAAGGCAGCGATCTCGTTGCGATGCTGAAGGAAGACCTGATCGCCGAGCGCATCGCGATTGAGACCTATGGCGACATTATCCGATGGCTGGGCGATGCCGACGTGACCACGCGCCGGCTGATGGAAAGCATTCTGGAAAAAGAAGAAGAGCACGCCGAGGATCTGGCCTCGCTGCTCGCGAACAGCGGGAAGTAGAATGGCGCGCGCCGCCGGCTTGTCCGGCGCCGCCGGCTTCAGTAATCCGTGTCGTTGCCTTTCACGAGAGTGGAGGGGTGGCGATTGCCGGAATCCGGCACCAGCCAGATGATCTTGTCGCCATCCTGGAACAGGTCGTAACAGGATTCGTGATCGTTCCAGGTCGAGCAGTACTGGGTCGCTGTCGTGCGCCAGTAGCCGCTTGAGGGATCGCGACCCTTGGCATGATAGGTGGTGGCGCCGCCCGGATCGAAATAGCTCTTGTACTCGCTCTCGCCCCACATCCCGTGGACGGAGTTCCCCGCCAGCAGCTTGTGGATTTCCTCCCCGGTGAGCTTTTGCTCCTCGGCCGAGGCGTTGAGCGTCATCGCAAGCAGGGCTGCGATCGTCAGAACGGCAAGCCTTGGCATGGTTTCACCCTGATCCGATTTCACGCTAGGGCTCGACCACCGCCATGCCGTACTCGTCACAGGCGCGCTCGAGCCAGTTCCACAGGTAATCGGCGAAACTGATCGCTACATAGAGCTCGAAGCGTGGCTCATCGGACAACCGGTGCAGAATCACATTGGCTTTACTGAGACCGGTCTGGGCGCATGAGCCGGTGCGAAAGATGCTGGGGTGCAGATCCAGCGGCGTGCCCTTTTGCAGGGCGTCCTGGGCATTGCGGCCGCTGGCGGCGATGACCGTGCGCGCCTCCGTGACATCGACCACAGAGAAATGCTGGCCCGCCAGCGCCTCGCGCAAATCCTTGGTCAGGGCGCCCTCGCGGCCGGGCGCACCCACGATCAGCCATTCATCCGGCCCGAACCAGAATGCGCTCAGACCGGCGCCGGTCGATACCGTATTGGGCGTTGTCGGCAGGGCCAGGCCCAGCACTTGTTGCGTGGCCGCCGTGAAGGCTGCATCGCCCGGATTGCCGCGCAGATTGATCATGCTGCGGAACGGGATTTCGGCCAGCCTTACCCCGGCATCGGGGTGGGACTCGCTGGCCCGCGCGGCCAGGCTCTTATGGGCGAGCGCGCTACGGCGCAGATAGGGCTCAACCATCGATGCGCGTCCCTTCGAGATCGAAGAACTTCGGTTCGACCACCTTGGCGCGGATTGTGCGGTCGGCGAGCGGAACGAAAATCGTATCGCCCATGCGGTTGCGGCCGTTCTTGATCACCGCCATGGCGATGGAACGGCCGACATTTGGGCTGAAATAGCTCGATGTGACATGGCCGAGCATGACCATCGGCGGCTTGTCCTTGAGCTCGGCTACGATCTGGCCGCCCTCCGGCAGCACTTCGCTGGCATTCTCGGTCAGCAGTCCCACCAGATGCTTGCGGTCGCCACGTGCCGTATCGGGGCGGGCATAGGAACGCTTGCCGATGAAATCGCCTTTCTGCTTGCTGACGATCCAGTTCATGCCGAGATCCTGCGGCGTCGTGCTGCCGTCGGTTTCCTGGCCGACGATGATGAAGCCCTTTTCGGCGCGCAGCACATGCATCGTCTCGGTGCCGTACGGCGTGATTTGGTATTTCTCGCCGGCGGCCATCAGCGCCGTCCACAGCGCGTGGCCATAGCTCGAGGGCACGTTGACCTCGAAACTCAGATCGCCGGTGAAGCTGATGCGAAAGACGCGGGCCGGAATGCCGGCGACGCTGCCTTCGCGCATGGACATGAAGGGAAATGATTCATTATCCAGCGGGATATCGCTGGTGAGTTCACCCAGCAGGCGGCGCGCCATTGGCCCGTTGATCGCGACCGTCGCCCATTGTTCGGTGACCGAGGTGCAATAGACCTTCCAGTCCGGGTATTCGCATTGCAGCCAGTTCTCGAGCCAGCCGAGCACACGGGCCGCATTGCCGGTAGTCGTGGTCATCAGATAGTGGTGTTCGCCCAGCCGCGTGGTCACGCCGTCATCGAAGACCATGCCGTCCTCGCCGCACATCAGGCCGTAGCGCGAGCGGCCGATATCGAGCTTCGACCAGGCGTTGGTATAGACGAAGTTCAGCAGCTTCGCGGCATCGGGTCCCTGGATATCGATCTTGCCCAGGGTCGAGGCATCGACAATGCCGACCGAGGTACGCATCGCCCTGGCTTCGCGATTGACCGCGGCATGCATGTCTTCGCCGGCCTTGGGGTAGTACCAGGCGCGATGCCACTGACCGACATTCTCGAAGGGTGCGTTGGCACCCTCATGCCAGTGATGAATGGCCGTGCGGCGAACCGGCTCCAGCAAATCGCCATGATCGTCGCCGGAGAATGTGCCGATGGTCACCGGTGTATAAGGCGGTCTGAAGGTCGTATGCCCCACCTCCGGCACCGGCCGGCTCTGCGCCTCCGCCAGGATTCCCAGCGCGTTGATATTGCTGGTCTTGCCCTGGTCGGTGCCCATCCCCATGGTCGTGTAGCGCTTGAGGTGCTCGACCGAGCGGTAGCCCTCCCTATTGGCCAGCAGCACATCGGCCGCTGTCACATCGTTCTGGAAATCGACGAAATGCTTGCCGTTATGGCCGACCGGCTTGTCGGAGGGAACGATCCAGACCGGCGGGGCAGGGATGAAGTCGCCGCCAAGCGCGCTGGCTGCACGCCCGGCATCACCGGAGACGCCGGCATCCCTGGCCGCTTCCGCGCCGGCTGAATGGCCGTCATCAAGGCAGTCACCGAGAGACAAGTTGCCGCAACAGCCGCCGGCGGAACGCTGCACCTGTGCTGCCACGCCCGGCACGAAGGCGCTCAGCGCGTCATCCCATTTCAGCTTGCCGCGGGACTGGCTGAAGAGATGCACCGAGGGAGTCCAGCCGCCGGAATGCAGCACGAGATCACAGGAGAGGCTGCGCGGTTCGCCGAAGACGCCACCACGGGCGAGCTGCATGACGGTAACGCCATCGACGCGCAGCTTGCCGCTGGTGCCGGTGATGGCGTGATTGGCCAGCACCTCAATGCCCTTGGCACGGACGGCATCGACCATCGGGCCGGAAACCTCGGGGCGCAGGTCGACGATTGCTGCGACGGTGCCGCCGGCCTCGGCCAGATCGAGGGCCGCGCGATAGGCGCCGTCATTGTTGGTCAGCAGCACAGCGCGCCGGCCGGGCAGCACGCCGTAACGACGGACATAGGTGGAAACCGCGTTGGCCAGCATGATGCCGGGACGATCATTGTCGGCGAAGACGAGCGGCCGCTCGATGGCGCCGGTCGCCAGCACGACCTGTTTTGCCCGCACGCGCCACAGGCGCTGGCGCGGCAAATGGGAAGCGGGAGAGGCCAGATGGCTGGTGACCCGCTCCATCAGGGTCAGATAGTTGTGATCGTAATAGCCGAAGGCATTGGTGCGCGGCAGCAGCCTGACGTCGGCCATGCGGCCGAGTTCGGCGAGTGCGTCAACTACCCACTCGTCCGCGGACTTGCCTTCGATCTGGTCTGTGCTCGCCAGCAGCGATCCGCCCAACTGGGGCTGCTCATCCGCCAGAATGACCCGCGCGCCGGCACGCCCGGCAGCGAGTGCTGCGGCGAGGCCCGCGGGACCCGCGCCCACCACCAGCACATCGCAATGAGCAAAGGTCTTGCTGTAGCGGTCCGGATCGGGTGCTTCCGGCGCCTTGCCGAGGCCGGCGGCACGGCGGGTGAAATACTCGTATTTCATCCAAAAGCTCGGCGGCCACATGAAGGTCTTGTAGTAGAAGCCGGCGGGGAAATAGCGGGACAGCAGATTGTTGATCGAGCCGATATCGAAGTTGAGAGAGGGCCAGCGATTCTGGCTGGAGGCGACCAGGCCGTCGAACAGTTCGATCTGGGTAGCGCGCAGATTGGGTTCGGTCTTCGGCCCGTCGCCCAACTGGATCAGCGCATTCGGCTCTTCCGATCCGGCCGTCAGGATGCCGCGCGGGCGGTGATACTTGAAGCTGCGGCCGACCAGATGGACGCCATTGGCAAGCAGCGCGGACGCCAGCGTGTCGCCGGCATGGCCTTCATAGCGCTTGCCGTCGAAGGTAAAGCCGATCGTCCTGCTGCGATCGACGATGCCGCCTTGGGCGGCGCGATGGGTCTGGTTGCTCACGGCTTCGGCTCGCCCATCTTGTAGACCTTGTAAATCTTGTGGGTCACCGTATCGCGCGCGACGTTGAACCAGCGCCGGCAGCCCCGCGCGTGGTTCCAGCGCTCATACTGCGTGCCTTTCGGGTTCTTGCGCATGAACAGGTAATCGGCCCATTCGGCGTCACTGATGGCCTCGGTGTTCAGCGGGCGCGCGATATGCGCTTCGCCGCCGCAGGAAAACTCGAGCTCGGCACGCGGGCCGCAATAGGGGCAATCGATCAGCAGCATGGGTTCCTCAATGCGCGACGCCGGCGGCGCCGTGCTCGTCGATCAGATAGCCGTTGATGAAACGATCGAGTGCGAAGGATTCGTTCAGCTTATGCGGCCGGTCCTGCGCCAGGGTATAGGCGAAGACCCAGCCGGAGCCCGGCGTTGCCTTGAAGCCGCCGGTGCCCCAGCCGCAATTGAAATAGAGTCCCTGGATCGGGGTCTTGCTGACGATCGGACTCGCATCCGGGCAGACATCGACAATGCCGCCCCATGTGCGCAGCACGCGCAGGCGGCTGAAGATCGGAAACAGCTCGACCAGCGCGTTCAACAGGTTTTCGACAACCGGCGGGCTGCCGGTCTGGGCATAGGAATTGTAGCTGTCGATGCCGGCCCCCATGACCAGTTCGCCCTTGTCGGACTGGCTGACATAGACGTGGACGGCGCTCGACATGATGACGGTGTGCAGCACCGGCTTGATCGGCTCGCTGACAAGGGCCTGGAGCGGATGGCTTTCGATCGGGAAGCGCAGGCCCGCCATGGTTGCCAGCACGCTGGAATGGCCGGCGGCAACGCAGCCGACCTTCTTGGCGCCGATGAAGCCCTTGGTCGTCTCCACACCAAGTACGCGACCCTGTTCAATGCGAACCCCCGTGACCTCGCAATTCTGGATGATATCGATGCCGCGATCGTCGGCAGCACGAGCATAACCCCAGGCCACCGCATCGTGGCGGGCGACACCGCCGCGCCGCTGAAGCGAGGCACCCAGCACCGGATGGCGCGCATTCGGCCGCGTGTCGAGGATCGGGCAGAATTCCTTCACCTGCTCGGCGCCGAGGATCTCGGAATCGATTCCGTTCAGCCGGTTGGAATTCACCCGGCGGTGGATCTCGCGCATCTCATGCTGGTTGTGGCCAAGGCTCAGCAGGCCGCGCTGGCTGAACATCACGTTGAAGTTCAGATCCTGCGAGAGGCCCTCCCACAGCTTCATCGAATGCTCGTAGAGATGGGCGCTCTCGTCCCAGAGATAATTGGAGCGCACGACAGTGGTGTTGCGACCGGTATTGCCGCCGCCAAGCCAGCCCTTTTCGATCACCGCAACATTGGTGATGCCATGCTCCTTGGCGAGGTAATAGGCCGTTGCCAGGCCGTGGCCGCCGCCGCCGACGATGACCACGTCGTATTCCGCCTTCGGCTGCGGACTGCGCCAAGCTTCCGTCCAGTTTTCGTGATAATTGCGCGCGTTGCGCGCCAGGCTGAAGATCGAATAGCGGGCTTTCATCCAGCTCTCCTAGCATCCGATCGCCTCACCTTGCGGGCGTAAATCGGCCGCTACGTCAAATCTTGCTCCAGGCAGCGGGCGAGAATGGCAGCCCCCGCATCCTCGATCAAGCAACTCGCCCGGCGCCAAACACATCGTCACCGGCTGCCGTAGAAGGGCAATTCAGCGCATTGGATCAATGGCTTGATGCCGCTTTCTGGGCGCGGCGCAGAAGGACCATACCAGGTTAAAACCGGCTGCGCGGCAGACGCCATCCACTATCGATTTTGCGACATGATCCTGCTAATTTCTCCCCGAGCCGGCCCGCCTTCGGGCGGGAAACTTCGGAAAACAACAGGCATGTTCGGCGCCACATCATCGGAACGGCCGCAGCGCATCGCCTTTATCCTCGTGCCGAATTTCTCGATGATCGCCTTCACCTCGGCGGTCGAGCCGCTGCGCCTGGCCAACCGCACAGCAGGCAAGGATCTCTACAGCTGGCGGCTCTTCTCCAGCGATGGCAAGCCGATTGCCGCCAGCAACGGCATCGTGCTGCATCCCCATGGCGAAATCGATCAGGCGGCGGGCTATGGCACCGCGATCCTGTGCAGCGGCATCGAGGGCCATCTCCATCAGGATCGCCTCCTGTTCGCAGGATTGCGCCGGCTGGATCGCCAGGGCGCCGATATCGGTGCGCTCTGCACCGGCAGCCACATCCTAGCTCGTGCCGGTTTGCTGGACGGATATCGCTGCACCATCCATTGGGAAAACATTGCCGCCTTCTCGGAGGATTTCCCGCGCATCGAGGTGACGTCGGAACTGTTCGAGATCGACCGCAATCGCTTCACCTGCTCTGGCGGCACGGCGGCCCTCGATATGATGCTGAACATGATCGCGCTCCAGCACGGGCATGAGCTGGCCACCGCTGTCTCCGAGCAATTCATTCACGAGCGCATCCGCGATCGCCACGATCACCAGCGCATGGCGCTACCGGCGCGTCTTGGCGTGCGCCACCCCAAGCTGATCCGCGTTATCCGCCAGATGGAGGCCAATCTGGAGGAGCCGCTGGATCGCGGCCAGCTGGCCGCCGCCGCCGGGCTTTCGACCCGCCAGCTCGAGCGGTTGTTCCGCAAATATTTGAACCGGTCGCCGGCGCGCTATTATGTCGAACTTCGCCTCAACCGTGCCCGGCTGCTGCTGTTGCAAACCAATATGTCGGTGATCGACGTGGCGCTCGCCTGCGGCTTCGTCTCCGCCTCGCATTTCTCCAAATGCTATCGCGACTTCTTCGGCAAGACGCCGCGGCGCGAGCGCGGCCTGCCTCAGCTGCCGTTCAACGTCGATGACGGCGTCCGCGCCCGGGGGGCCTGAAAGCGTGGCGCAGGCGGGGAGCTGGGCCACAAATCCCGCTATGCCCCAAATCGCCAATCCGGCGGCGAGCCACGGCCGGCTGCATTTCATGGACAATCTGCGGGTGGCGCTGACGGTACTGATCGTCTTCCAGCATGCGAGCTTTGCCTATGCATCGGCGAACTGGTGGTACTTCACCGATGTGAAGCAGCAGCCGCTGCTCGCCTCGTTTTTCATCGTCAACCGCAGCTTCCGCATGAGCCTGTTCTTCTTGATCGCCGGCTATTTCATGCCCTATGTGCTGGATCGCAAGGGCGCGCGGCTTTACCTGAAGGATCGCTTCCGGCGCTTCGGCATTCCGCTGCTGGTGTTCCTGTTCGTCGTCATTCCTCCGCTGATGTATGCCTATTTCCTGAATTTTCGCCCTTACGGGCCGATCGGATTCTTCGACTACTACATT
>DASXQK010000281.1:0-2798 GCA_036493015.1 Dongiaceae bacterium
AATTCGCAATCGCCTGAAACCGGAACGCGGGGCCGAGACGAGGAAACCATGAAGCGCGAACCCATCCTCATGGTCTGCACCTGCGAGATCGCTGGCCGGGTCCGCGGCAAGGGCTTTCCCGCCACCAGCCGCGCCCAGCGCCTGAAGACCGGCGTGGGGTGGGTTCCCACCAACACCATGATCTCCTGCTTCGGGCCGATCGGCGATACGCCCTTTGGTGCAACGGGTGATCTGATCCTGGTGCCCGACGAGGCGACCGAGGTGCATGTCGAGTTCGGCCCTGACCATGCGCCCGAGCATTTCTTCCTGGGCGATATCCGCGAGACGGATGGGCGGCCCTGGTCCTGCTGCCCGCGCGATTTCCTGCGCCGGGCGCTGGCGGCGCTGAAGGAGGTTGCCGGCCTGCAGCTCTATTCCGCCTTCGAGCAGGAGTTCATGTATAGCGGCATCGAGGAAGTGCCGACCTCGGCCTACAGCCTGGATGCCTATCGCCGCCAGGGCATCTTCGGGGAAGCGTTCATCGCGGCGTTACGCCAGGCTGGTGTGACGCCGGATTCCTTCCTGCCGGAATACGGATCCCGTCAGTTCGAGGTCACCAGCGATCCGGTGCTGGGCATTGCCAGCGCCGACCAGGCCATCGTCGTGCGCGAAATGGCGCGCGCCGTCGCCCAGCGCTTGGGCCACCGCGTGATCTTCGCGCCCATCCTCGATCCCAAGGGCGTGGGCAATGGCGTGCATATCCATATGAGCTTCCAGGACGAGGCCGGCCGGCCGGTGATGCATGATCCCAAGGGTGCTTTTGGCCTGTCGCCGGTAGCCCAGCACTTCATGGCGGGCGTTCTGCGCCATCTGCCGGCGATTTGCGCGGTGAGCGCACCTTCGACCGTCTCCTATATCCGGTTGACGCCCAACCGCTGGGCGCCCACCTATGCCTATATCGCCGACCGCGACCGCGAGGCGAGCTTGCGCGTCTGTCCGGTCCTGAACATCCCCGGCAGCGATGCCGCCCGCCAATTCAATATCGAATTCCGTCCGGCCGATGCGGCCGCCAGCCCCTATCTGGCTTTAGGTGCCATCGTCCATGCCGGGGTCGAGGGCATCCGCAACAAGCTGAAGCTGCCGGAATCCCGGGACGTATCGCGCATGAGCGATGCGGAGCGCGTCGATGCCGGCATCCATCATCTGCCGCAATCGCTGGCTGAGGCGCTCGACCGGCTGGAAGCAACCCCGGAAGCGTCCTACTGGTTCGGGCCGGTCTATCTGGAGGCTTATCTGCGCCATAAGCGAGCCGAAATAAAAATGGTCGCCGGTCTCGATGACGCCGAGCAATGCGCCCGCTACGCGCAGATCTATTAACCCCAAGGCACCGCCCGAGGCAGCAATCGTGAACCTCGTCATTGAACGCGCTGAGGCGCCGACGCCGGAGGTCGTGGTGTTGCTGGAGGCGCTGAACGAAGCGCTTTCCTTCGGCTATGCGCCCGATCAGCGCCACGCACTCTCCATCGATCAGCTGTTCCAGCCCGGCGTCCGATTTTTTCTTGCGCGTGCCGATGGCGATGCCGTGGCCTGCGGCGGGGTGGCGTTCCTGGGGGGCTTTGCCGAGGTCAAGCGCATGTATGCCAAGCCCTCGATGCGCGGCAAAGGCGTGGCCGCCGCCCTGCTGAAACGCCTGGAAGACGAGGCGCGGGCTGCGGGCCAGACGATACTGCGGCTGGAAACCGGCATCCATCAGCATGAGGCGCTGCGGTTTTATGAGAAGGCCGGTTTTCGTCGCTGCGATGCCTTCGGCGCCTACCTGGAAATGCCGCCCCACACCATTGCCACCAGCATTTTCTTCGAGATGCGGCTCTGAGCCCGCCTTCCTCGCCCGTGGCATCGGGTTAACAGATATTCCCGGATTGACAGGCCGCCTTGGCGCTGTAATGAAAGATAGGGGTGTCTCGAGCCCGACAGCGGAGCATACGGGGCAGTAATGGACGCGCAAGATATGAAGCTGCTGGCGGCAGATGAACCGGCCGTCTTCACCGTCGAGCGCGAGCAGGGCAAATCGCCCTTCCTGATCACCGTCGACCATGGCGGGCGGCTTCTGCCACGCCGCCTGGGCAGGCTCGGCCTTTCCGATAGCGAGCTGCAACGTCACATTGCCTGGGATATCGGTGCCAGCGGCCTCTCGCGCCGCCTCGCCCAGGCGCTCGATGCCTTTACCATCCACCAGACCTATTCGCGGCTGGTGATCGATTGCAACCGCGATCCGGCGGTGGAAACCTCCATCGTGACGGTCAGCGAATCGACGGAGATTCCCGGCAACAAAAATCTAAACGCGGCCGAGCGCAAGGCGCGCGCCGATGAAATCCTCTGGCCCTATCACCGGCGCATCGTCACGGCGCTGGATGCGCGCAAGGCCGAGGGCCGGCCCACCGTGCTGATCGCCATGCACAGCTTCACGCCGGTATTCAAAGGCTTCCAGCGGCCTTGGCATGTGGGCGTGCTCTATAACCGCGACCCGCGCTTTGCCCATATCATGAAATCGCTGTTCCAGGCCGAGGGCGATCTGGTGGTGGGCGATAACGAGCCCTATGCCGTGGGCGATGCCAGCGACTACACCGTTCCCGTCCATGGCGAGCGCCGCGGGCTGCCTCATGTGGAGTTTGAAATCCGCCAGGACCTGATCGCCGAGGAGGCAGGCCAGCAGGCCTGGGCCGAACGTCTGGCCCGCCTGCTGCCGCAGGCCTATGCCCGGCTGAGCGAGAGCCGCACGACACAAGCAAGGACCCACTGATGAACAAGACCATCCCCCG
>DASXQK010000282.1:0-4806 GCA_036493015.1 Dongiaceae bacterium
GCCCGCGCCGTTCGGCCCCAGGAAGCCCAGCACCTCGCCGGGTTCGACCGAAAAACTCAGCTCGCTGACCGCCTGCACCGGTCCATAGGATTTGCTGAGGCCGGCGATCTCGAGGACGGCAGCGCTCATCCGCTCAACGCCCCGTTAGCAAGCATCATTGAAAGCATCAAAAACCCGTCGGTGAATTCACTGGGCCCGGATTCGCTCGCGCGATCTTCCCAGAAATCCTTTCGGCGCGAGTTAAAATTCAAGCGTTGGCGCATAGCAAACCGCCGCCAGTCGAATGACGGACGGCGGCTGAAACCGATTCGCGCGTGCAGCGGCTAGTTCGGCTGCTGGGTTCCCGGCGGCTGGGCCGGCACGGAACGCCAGCCGGCGTTGCAGTTCTGGACATAAGGATAGAAGCCCCGCGGATTGTCGCAGTAGTACCAGTTCTGCTGCGGCGGCGGCCCGGCCGGCGCCTGGGCCACGTTCACCGGCGGCTGCGGCGGCTGCGGGTAGTAGGGCTGGGCAGACGGGTAATAGGGCTGGGAATAGGAATAGCCCGGGGCATAGGCCGGATAAGGCGGGTAATAGGCCGGATAGGGATAGGCGTAGGGATAATACGACGGAAATCCGAACGAGAAGGCGAAGCGCGGTCCGCCCCAGCAGCAGCCCCAGCCGCCGCCATGCCAGCCGCCGCCCCATCCGCCGCCATGCCAGCCACCACCATGCCAGCCGGCATTGGCGGGTGCGGCAAAACTGAGCGCACCAAACGCCACCGCCGCGGCCAAGGCCAGCGGCTGGAGGGGCCGTTTGATGAAATTAGAAATCATGCTGCGCATCTTGTCCCTCCGGGTGAGCCCCGATCAGGCTCCCATTTCGCCCGCCAGCGCCGATCATATCACGGCTAACAGTTAGGCAAGAGTCCTTATGAATCAAGCAGGAGGGCTGCCCCGGCAGCGCTTTCCCGCAAGGCGTCAGGCAGCCCTGGCATCGGCTGCCGGCTGGGCATAGACCCGGCCGAACCGATTGCCCAGGAAGACCTCCAGCGGAACATCCTCCTGACGCACCAGGCCCCGGCCCGGCAGCTGCCCCTCGGCCAGCAGATCCAGTACCGCGGAAATCGCGGCGGCGGTGGTCAGCTGGATGGCGCTGAGATGGGTCTTGCCGCGGTGCCGGCTATAGATCTTGTTGGCATAGGTTTCCTGCGTCAGCCGGCCTTCGCGCATGCCGGTGGCGGCGACGAAGACGATGACCACGTCCTGCAGAGTGGTGGGCAGCGCGTTCTCCAGGATGTCCTTCAGGATGTGGCGGCGCTCGCGCAGGCGCAGATCGAGCAGCAGCGCCTTCATGATTGCGGCGTGGCCCGGATAGCGGATGGTCTTGTAATTCAGGTTATCGACCTTGCCCTTCAGCGTGTCGCAGAGCGAGCCGAGGCCACCGGAGGTGTTGAAGGCTTCGTAGGTCACGCCATCGAGGGCGAATTCCTCGCGCTCCTCCAACGGCGGCACCTCGCGCAGCTCGCCATTCACGATGGCTTCGCAAGGTTCGCAATACTCATTGATGACGCCGTCGGTCGACCAGGTGAGGTTGTAATTGAGCGCGTTGGACGGGAATTGCGGCAACGCGCCGACGCGCATCTTCAGTTCATGCAGGCTATCGAAGCGCCGCGCCATGTCGTGGGCGACGATGGTAATGAAGCCCGGCGCCAGGCCGCATTGCGGAATGAAGGCGCGCTCGGAATCGGCCGCGAGCTTCGTCACATGACGCGTGCTCGCCACATCCTCTGTCAGGTCGAGATAGTGGGTGGTCGCCGCCCGCGCCGCGTCGGCAATGCGGGTTGTGAGCTGGAAGGGAGCGGCGCTCAGCACCGCGAACTTGCCCTTGAGCAGGCCCGGAAGATGAGACGCATCCTCCGCATCGAAGCGCGCGCGGGCGACCGCCGGATCGAGATGCAGCTGGTCGAGCTGGGATTGATCGCGGTCGGCGATGGTCACCCGATAATCGCCGCTTTCCGCCAGCATGCCGGCGATGGTGGAGCCGATCTTGCCGGCGCCGATGACGACGATGTCTTTCATGGTGACCTCCTGCTGGCCGCGCTCTTATGAACTTCAATATGGGGCCGCTGGCAGTCAATTTGCATAAGCAAACTGGTCATTTTCGGGTAGAAAATTGGACAAATCAGAGATAAAATAAGGCAAAATGCAGATCGACGACACAGACCGCAAGATCCTGGCCCTGCTACGCGAAAATGCCCGCGCACCGAGCGTCGAACTGGCGCGCCGGGCCGGCATTTCGCGCAGCACCCTGCAGGCCCGGATGGAACGGCTGGAGCGGGCGCGCATCATCGCCGGCTACACCATCCGCGGCGATAGTGAGCATGACCGCCAGGCCATCCGCGCCCATGTCATGATCACGGCGGCACCCAAACTGGCGCCCAGCCTCGAAGGGGCGCTGCGCAAAATCCCGGAGGTGCGCACGCTGCATTCCGTCAGCGGCACTTTCGACATGGTCGCCATCGTGGTGAGCGAAAGCGTGGCGGAGATGGATCGCGTCATCGACCGCATCGGCGCGCTGGAGGGCGTGGAGCGCACCAACACGGCGATCATCCTGTCGACGCGCGTCGATCGCTAGATCTCGACGCGCTGTACATCTTTCTTTTTCCTCTCCCCCATCCTTTGTGGGGGAGGGATCAAAGGTGAGGGGTGTGTTGCGAAACACCCTCACCCGCTTCGAAGCGCGGGAGAGGGAGTCCCCAGCTGCGATCTCGCTAGCTCGCATCGCCATAGAGGTGGCAGGCGACGCTGCGTCCCTCGACCGGCGTGAAGGCCGGCGGATCGATCCGCCGGCATTTTTCCATAACCTTGGGACAGCGATCGGCGAAGCGGCAGCCGATCGTTGGCCGGCGTGCATCGGGCGGCGTGGCGCCGATGGGCAGCGGCGCCCGGCTCTGGCCGGGATCGGGCGTCGGTACCGCGGCGACCAGCGCCTGGGTATAGGGATGCAGCGGCTCGTCGATCAATGCAGCGGTCGGCGCATCTTCGACGATGCGGCCGAGATACATGACGATGGTGCGCTCGCAGAGATAGCGCACCAGCGAAAGATCGTGGGAGATGTAGACGGCAGTCAGTGCCAGATCGCGGCTGATATCGCGCAGCAGATTCAAAATCCCCGCGCGCACGCTGACATCGAGCATCGAGACCGGCTCGTCGGCAACGATGAATTCGGGCGACAGGATCAAGGCGCGCGCGATCACCACGCGCTGCAGCTGGCCGCCGGAAAGCTGATGGGGATGGCGCTGCAGCAGCTCATGGCCGCGCGAAAGCCGCGCGAGGTCGAGGGCGCGCTCGATATAGAGGGGGCGCTCGCGGCCCGGCACATGAGCATTGATCAGCGGCTCGTTCAGGCAGCGGGCAATGGTGAAGCGCGGGTTGAGCGCATCGAAGGGGTTCTGAAAGATAAGCTGGGCCTGGCGGCGGAACGTCCGCAGCGCCGGGCCCGCAAGGGGAGATAGCGGTTGGCCATCATAGGCGATCGTTCCGGCCGAAGGCTCGGTCAGCTTCAGCAGCAGCCGGCCCGTCGTGGTTTTTCCGCAACCGGATTCACCCAGCAGGCCGACGCTCTCGCCCCGCCCGAGAGAAAAGCTGATGCCATCCACGGCACGGACCAGCGGGGTATCTTTGACCATCCCCGCGAACAGGCCACGGCCGGCGCGATAATGCTTGGTCAGCCCCTCGACGGCGATCAATGGCGGCGTTGCCGCACTCATGCCCGCTTCTCCCAAGTCGCGAGTTCCCATGTTGCCAGCTCGCGGGCGCGGTGGCGCAGCACGAGCGCCTCGTCATGGCGCCAGCAGGCGACGTCATGGGCGGGGGCTATTTGCGTGGTCGCAACATCGCGCGCGCAGACCGGCAGCACGAAGGGACAGCGCGGGCGGAAGCGGCAGCCGGCGGGCGGGTGATGAAGGTCCGGTGGTTCGCCGTGAATGGGAATCAGCGCATCGCGGCTGCCATGCAGATCGGGAAAGGCGTTGGCGAGGCCCATGGTGTAGGGGTGTGCCGGCGCCTGCAACACCTCGCCTACCGGACCTTCCTCGACGATCCGGCCGGCATACATCACCGCCATGCGGTCGCAGGCATAGGCGACCACGCTGATGTCATGGGTGATGAGGATGACAGAGATGCCGAGCCGCTCGCGCAAGGCGCGCAGCACATCCAGGATCTGGCGCTGGACGATGACATCCAGCGCGGTGACGGGCTCGTCGGCGATGATGAGGCGCGGCTCCAGCGCAAGCGCCATGGCGATGGCGACCCGCTGGCGCATGCCACCGGAGAATTGATGGGGGAAATCGGCGAGCCGGCCGCCCTCGATGCCGATCATGGCGAACAATTCTTCAGCGCGCCGGCGCGATGCTGCGCGCGACAGGCCGCCACGCTCCACCAGGATATGGCTCAGCTGGGTCCCGATGCGATAGACCGGATCGAGCGAGCTCATGGCGCTTTGTGGAATGAAAGCGATGTCGCGCCAGCGCATCGCCCGACGCTCGCTTGCCGGCAATTTCACGATGTCGCGGCCGGCAAAGACGATTTCGCCACCGGCAATGCGCGCGGTCTTGGCCATGACGCCCATAAGCGCCCGCCCGAGCGTGGTCTTGCCGCAGCCGGATTCGCCCACCACCGCGGTGATGGAGCCGTCGGGCACGCTGAAGCTTGCGCCATCGACGGCGCGCAATATTCCCTTCTGCGTGCGGAATTCGACCTGAAGATCGCGGACCTGGAGAAGCAGCGGCCTACTCCTTCAATTTCGGGAACAGGACTTCTTCAT
>DASXQK010000283.1:0-4646 GCA_036493015.1 Dongiaceae bacterium
TGATCGCCGGCAATCGCGCGGCCTTTGGTATCGAGGCGGGAAAGCGTGGCGGGATCGAGCCGGCCGAGCGAAACATTGGTCGGCGTCATCAGCCAGCCATCGTCCAGCTTGACGCTGAGATTGCCGGCACTGCCGAAGCTCAAGCCCCGCTCGAACAGCGATTTGCCGGATGCTGCAATCTGCTCGCGCGTCCTGGCGTCGTTCATCGCAGCATCCCCAGCGCCTTGGTGAAGAAATCCGCGCCACCGAAGTTACCGGATTTGAGCGCCAGCGCCATGGCGGGTGCGCCATGGGCGAAGACAGCGGGCACGCCGGGATCGATCTGCGGGCCGATGCGCAGCGCCTTGATGCCGAGCCTTTGCACCACGGCGCCGGCGGTTTCTCCGCCGGCCACGACCAGGCGGCGCACCCCGGCCTTGACCAGGCCGTCGGCGGTTGCCGCCAGGGCTTCTTCGACCAGCGCCCCGGAACGCTCGCGTCCCAACGCCTTTTGGACGGCGGCGACGGCATCGGGTGCGGCACTGGCATGGATAAGGACAGGGCCTTGGGCGAGCTGCGCCTTCGCCCAAGTCAGCGTATCGGCGACCTCGCCGGCCGCATTGGCGGCGAGCTTCAGGGGATCGATGCTGCGCGCGGGATATGTCGCACGCATCGCCTCGATTTGCCCCAGGGTCGCAACCGAACAGCTTCCGGCGATCACCGCGCCCAGACCCCCGGCGGCGGGCAAGTTCTCCACCTCGTCGCGCTTTGGTATCAGCCCGGCGCGGCGATAATTCTCCGGCAGGCCGATGGCGGCGCCCGAGCCGCCGGTGATCAGGGCGAGATCGGATCCTGCCTCATCGAGGATCAGCAGGTCGTTATCCTCGACCGCGTCGACAATGGCGTAAGCGATGCCCTTGGCTGCGAGGTCCGCAAACGCGGCGCGCATCGCCGCCGCGCCCTGGCGAACCGTGGCCAGCGGCACCAGATCGACCTTGGCCTTGGTCTGGCGGCCGAGCACGCGCACCAGATTGGCATCGCGCATGGGCGTCAGCGGATGATCACGCATGGGCGAATCGGAGAGCAGCTGCTTTCCCACGAACAAATGGCTCAGATAGATCGTGCGGCCGGTTTCGGGAAAGGCAGGGCAGACAATGGTGAACTTCGTTTTGAGTTCAGCCATCAGCGCATCGCCGACCGGACCGATATTGCCGGCGTCGGTTGAATCGAAGGTCGAGCAGTATTTGAAATAGAACTGCCGCGCGCCCCTGGCCTTTAGCCAGCGGCAGGCCGCGAGCGACTGGGCGACGGCGTCGGCTGCAGCGATCGTGCGGGATTTGAGGGCGACGACGATCGCTTCTGCCTCCGGCGCGGCATCGCCCGCCGCCGGCACGCCGATGGTCTGGACCACCGACATGCCGCGGCGCGCGAGCGTATTGGCGATGTCGGTCGCGCCGGTCAAATCGTCGGCAATGCAGCCCAGCAGCAACCCGGCCTGTTTCATTTCAATGCGGCGGCCAGCCTTGCCAGGCCATAGGGCCGCAGCGTAACGGAACTCACTTTCGCCACTCGCTTGCCGGTTTTCGCCAGATAGGCGGGATCGGTCGTCGCCCGCGTGAAGGCGTCCTCATCCAAGGTGGTCACGCGCGCCGGGCCCTTGAATCCTTTCACCCTGACGGAAACGGGTTTGCCCGTCAGATTGGCGAGCCAGAGGACCGTGCCGTCCTTGCCGCGCCAGGCGAGGCTCGCGACCGTGCTTTCCGCGCTGGATTTACTCGCGACCTGTTTGCTGCCGTTCGCCGCACCCAGATCGGCCATCAGGTGATAGACGGGATAGACGGCCTCGCCCGTGAGGTTGTCGAAATAGGGTTGCGCGTAGTCGTCGCGGCGATAAATCATGCCGGCCGGCCCGGTTGCCGAGCCCAAGGTAATCGCCTCAAGTCCCCCGGAAGCAAAACGTGCGAGATAGCCCAGCGTCCAGGCGGCGCCGAACAGGCCGCGCTGGCGCGGATCCATGCGCGACAGGCAGACGCGCTCATTGTTCGGGTTGGGGGCGGAGGCGGCGCCATAGGGGTTTTGCCGTGCGGGAATGGCGCTGGGCCCGACGCGATAGGCAGTCTTGCCGATGATCGCCTTGGCGGATTTGAGGACGAAGGGCAGCGCTTCCAAGGTTTCCATGACCGAGACATCGTCGGCGGCATGCACGATGGGGCTGGTCGTATGGGTGACGAAATCCAGCATACCCGCGGGCGGCCGTTTGCGGTTGAGTTCGGTGAAGAACGAGAACATGCCGCCGCCCAAGGCGACGCCGGGAAATGCGGCGCGCGCCGCGCGATAGATATCGGCCAGTTCCGGTGCGTCCGGCCCCTTGCTGCCGGGCAGCACGGCCTTCAGATCGACGGCGGGTGAGACGGAAATCGCCGCGGGCTTCACGCCGGCTGCCTTGACTGCGGATGCTATGCGGGCAAGCTCGCCTTCCGGCGATTGCTTTCCGGGCAGCAGGATTTCGAGAACGATATCGGCGCCGGTTGCTTCACCAAGACGGCGATAATTCGTCAGGACCGAGGCGATATCGTCCTGGCGGCCATCGACATGACAGACGAGGTGGCCGGGTGCGGCCGCTTTCACCAATGCTGCGGCCGATAAGGCGGGGCCGGCTTCTTCCATCGGAACCGCGACGCCGACCTGCGGAAGGGCTGTGCCGGCGCGGCCCAGTTCGACATCGATGCGCTTGCTGGATGCCGCCTTCTTTGCTTTCGGCAGCTTCCCCTCGAAGGTCAAGATGACCAGCTGCTTGAATTCCTTTCCGGCGGGAAGGGTGTAGGGCCAGGGCTCCGCCAGCGGCCGGACATAGGTCTTGAAGGAGGCATCGGTCCAGTTGCGGTGATCCTCCATCTCGAAAGTGTCGCCTTCCATGCGGCAGGTGGCGGCGAGACCGGGCATCACCCTGTGGCGCAGCGAGCGGATGGCATAGAACGGCTGGACCGGATTGATGATGGCGGGGAATTTGCTCTTCTCCCGCTTGCCGTCGACATGCTCGACATCGACGGGAAAGCCGGCGACGCCGATCAGCGGATGCAGCACCACAAAGCCGGTTCGGTTGGTCAGGAAATCGGCCTCTGGCGTGGCGCTGGCGGCAAAGCGCAATTCGCCATCGGCGCTTGCAGAAATCTCTGCATGGCAATTCAGGGCGCGGCCGGGCGAGCCGAAGCGCGCGTCGTAACCGACGGCAAAGCCATCCCGGCCCTGCTTCACTTTCAGATTGGTGATGGTGGGGGCATAAGTGCCCCAATTCTCGTCGCGCACCAGGAAGGCGATGGCGCGCAAGACCTCTACATCGTTGACGCGGATATAGCGCAGCGCGCCGTTGCCAAACTCGGCGCTGATCGGCCCGGCACGCAGGATGCGGGATTTTGGATCGGGCGATTCGGTGCCCAGCAGCTTGATCGCGCGGCTTGGCTTCGGCGTTGCCATGGCGGTTTTTCTCCGTCAGTTCCTGCTTGGTTCAGATCACTTTGCCGCTTTCGGGATCGATGACGATGGCCCGGTTCATGTCGGCATAGAGGTCGATTATCTCGCCCGGCTCGCGGGCATCATGGGCGGCGAGCTCCGCCATAACCGCGATGCCGCCGAGCGGGAAGGTGATGAAGGCGCGCGGGCCGGTCGGCTGTACCAGCTCTATCTTGACCGGGAGCCGAACGGCACCCGGACCGGAAAGCTGCGCGGCATCGCGGCTGAAATGCTGCGGGCGAATGCCCAGCGTCACCGCCTGGCCGGCTCTGCCGGCGAGGCCCGGTCGATTGCCGGGAAGTGCCAGGATGGTGCCGTCGCTCAGCCGCACCGCCATGGCAGCGCCATTGGCTTGCAGCTTCGCTGGAATGAAGTTCATTTTCGGCGAACCCAAAAAACCGGCAACGAACAGTGTCGCGGGCCGCTCATAGAGGTCGAGCGGGCTGCCCGCCTGTTCGATCAACCCGTCCTTCAGCAGGACGATGCGATCGGCCAGCGTCATCGCCTCGATCTGGTCGTGGGTGACATAGATCATGGTGCGCCCCAGCTCCTGGTGCAGGCGCTTGATTTCACTACGCATCTCGTCACGCAGCTGGGCATCTAGGTTGCTGAGCGGCTCGTCAAAGAGGAACAGGCGCGCATTGCGCACGATGGCGCGGCCGATGGCGACGCGTTGGCGCTGGCCCCCGGATAGCTGGCGCGGCAGCCGGTCCAGCAGGCCCGTGATGCCCAGCATCTCGGCGGCCTTGCGAACCCGCGTCTCGATTTCGGCCTTCGGCGTCTTGCGGGCACGCAGGCCGAAGGCGATGTTCTCGAACACGTTCATAAAGGGGTAGAGCGCGTAGTTCTGGAACACCATGGCGATATCGCGGTCGCGCGGGCGCATATGGTTCACCACGCGCCCGCCAATTTCGATGGTGCCTTCCTGGGCTTCCTCCAGCCCGGCGATGGTGCGAAGCAGGGTCGATTTTCCGCAGCCCGACGGTCCGACCAGCACGGTGAACTCGCCGGACGGCACTTCCAGATCAATGCCGCGCACGGCTGGGACATGGCCATAGCGCTTGTGCAAGCCGGTGATCTTCAGATCGGCCATAATTCCGCTTCCCGTCTGTCAGGCGTCTGCATGCCTCAGCCCTTTACCGCGCCCATGGAAATGC
>DASXQK010000284.1:0-9317 GCA_036493015.1 Dongiaceae bacterium
CGAGCTGAAGGATATCCGCGACGGCACCAAGCTGAACGAGCGCGTCCGCCCTTCCGACGTGCTGGAGCGCGTGCAGCTGAACGAGAAGCCGTTCCAGTTCCTGTTCCAGGATGGCGATCAGTACACCTTTATGGATCAGGAGAACTTCGAGCAGATCACCGTGAGCGAAGAGGCGATCGGCGATCCGCATGTTTTCCTGCAGGAAGGGATGATTGTCTCGATCCAGAGCCACGAGGAGACGCCGATCAGCGTCTCGCTGCCGCCGACGGTTACCATGACGATCACGGAAGCCGACCCGGTGGTGAAGGGCCAGACGGCATCGTCTTCCTACAAGCCGGCGAAGCTGGAAAACGGCGTGCGCGTGATGGTGCCCCCGCATATCGGGACCGGCACGCGCATCGTGGTGAACACCGACGATTCGAGTTACGTCGAGCGGGCGAAGGACCAGTCATGAAGATCAACGGGAATGCCGTTCGCCCTGGCTTTATCATCGAGCATCAGGGCCGCCTCTGGCGCGCCATCAAGATCCAGCACACCCAGCCGGGCAAGGGCGGCGCTTATCTGCAGGTCGAGCTCAAGGATGTGCGCATCGGCACCAAGCTGAACGAGCGCTTCCGTTCCAGCGAGACGGTGGAGCGGGTCGCGCTCGACAAGCATGACTACCAATTCCTGTTCGCCGATGGCGACGACTACACGCTGATGGATCAGGAAACCTTCGAGCAGATCGTCATCAATGCCGATCTGATCGGCGAGCCCGCCATCTTCCTGCAGGAAGGCATGAAGGTGACGGTGGAGTCCCATGAGGGCGAGCCGCTCAGCGTCACCCTGCCCGATACCGTCACCATGAAGATCGTCGAAGCCGATCCCGTCGTGCGCGGCCAGACTGCCGCCTCGTCCTACAAGCCTGCCAAGCTGGAAAACGGCGTGCGCGTCATGGTGCCCCCGCATATCGAAAACGGGGCGCGCATCGTGGTGAACACCGCCGATTCGAGCTACGTCGAACGCGCCCGGGATTAAGGCCTCCACGCCGCCATGGCGACCCGTTCCACCGTTATCAATGTGATGTCCCGGGCCGCCGACAAGGCGGCGCGCGGATTGAAGCGCGACTTCGGCGAGGTCGAGCAGCTGCAGGTCTCGGTAAAGGGACCGGGCGATTTCGTCTCCACCGCCGATACCAAGGCCGAGAAGGTGCTGCGCCAGGAACTCTCGCGCGCACGGCCCGATTACGGCTTCCTGATGGAAGAAAGCGGCGCCAGCGAAGGCCGCGACAGCGAGCATCGCTGGATCGTCGATCCCCTCGACGGCACCACCAACTTCCTCCACGGCCTGCCCCATTTCTGCATTTCCATCGCGCTGGAGCGGGCCGGCGAGATCGTCGCCGCGGTCATTCTTGATCCGGTGAAGGACGAAACGTTCTGGGCGGAAAAAGGCATCGGGGCCTATCTCAACGACCGGCGTTTGCGCGTCTCCTCGCGCCGGCAGATGACCAATGCCCTGATCGCCACGGGGACGCCTTTTGGCCAGCGTGCCGACCGGCCGCGCTATCTGCGCCAGTTCGATGCGATCATGGCGAATGTCGCCGATGTGCGCCGGCTGGGCGCAGCCGCCCTCGATCTCGCCTACGTCGCGGCCGGCCGCTATGACGGGTTCTGGGAATACGGGCTGCAGCCCTGGGACGTGGCCGCAGGCTGGCTGCTGGTTCGCGAGGCCGGCGGCTATATCAGCGAGCCCGATGGCGAGGGCCATCCGGTCGGCAGCGGCGACGTGCTGGCGGCCAATGATCATCTCCACGGCTTGTTGCGGACAACGCTGCGGCAGGCTTGAGCGCCAAATACAGAGGGCGTGGCAAGGTCGTTTACGGGCGTTTGGCCACTGGTCTATACTCGCCCGTTATCACAAGCCCATATTCTGTTGCTGAATCAGTAGGATAAATACTTCGTAGGACGATAGGGGCCCCATGGACCGACCGATGATCCACCGCCGAGGCCTGATGGGCTGCCTTAGCCTGGCGGCACTCGCCTGCGCCGCAGCGTCCGCAATGCCTGCTGACGCGCAGCAGGTGCTCGCCGGCAAAGGGGCCGTCACCATCGATCTCGGGGTGTTGAACCAGCTGGGCCAGCCGGTCGCCGGCGGTTATGCGCCGCAGGGCGGAAGCTATCCGGCCTATGGGCAACCGGCTTATGGGCAACCTTACGCACAAGGGGCTTACGCGCCGGGATATGTCCAGACCTATGGCGGTCTGCAATTCCCGCCGCAGCAGTACCCGGTCAGCAGCCTGATGGTGCAGCCGCCGGCCGGATCGACGCCCTATGTTCCGTCGGCCAGCGCGCCCGCCATGACAAGCAACGCCCCGGCCATGACGACGAATGCACCGGCCGCGACTACATCGATGGCGGCATCGTCAGCCAGCAGCACGACAACCGGCACGCCGCCGCCGGCGCCCACACCGACGCCGGTCACCGTGCCGATGCTCCCCGCCGCCACGGATACCAGCGGCGCAGCAACGAATACGGCGACGACCGGCACAACGACAACCGACACGACTTCGCCGGCGGCCACGGTGACCAACGGCACCGATACCACCGGCGGCACGGCGACGACAGGGGCCGAGACCAATACGGCCTCGACCGGTGGGACGAGCATGGTTCCTGCCGCAACACCGCTGACAACCGAAACGACGGGTACAACGAGCACGGGCACGACCGCAGCCGCGACCGGCACGGCCGATACAGGTACAGCCACGACTGGCACGACAGCGACGGGCACGACAGCGACGGGCACGACCGGCACGGAGAGCACGACCGCCGCGGCGCCGGCCGCCGCCGGCACCACGATGGGTACCGCTGCGACCGGCACCACAAGCGGTACGCAGACGGCTTCCGTTCCGCCGGGCAGTGCGACGACGACCGAAGGTGAGATTCGCATCGCCTTCCCGGCCGATTCCGCCGATATCCCCGACGCGACCAAGGGCCAGCTCGACGCGCTCGCCCAGAAGATGGCCGGCGACGAGAACATCCGGATCCAGCTTCTGGCTTATGCCAGCGGCACGTCGGATCAGGCGAGCCGGGCGCGGCGCATGGCGCTCTCGCGCGCACTCGCCGTGCGCTCATACCTGATCAAGCAGGGGGTGCGCAGCACGCGCATGGATGTGCGCGCGCTGGGCAACAACGTCGAGGGCAGCCCGGCCGATCGCGTGGATATCATTCCGAAGACGCAATGAGGCAGCCGGTCCGCGCGAGCGCGTTGGTGCCCGCATGACACGGCCTCGCCAGCATCTTATATGGATGGCAATCGGCTTGGCTGCCGTGATCGGCCTTGCCTGGCTGCTGTCCGGTCCGATCTACATCGCCTTCCTGCACAACCCGGCGCTGAACAGCGGCATTTTCGTCGTGCTGTTGATCGGCATGACCTACATCTTCTGGCAAGTCGTGCGCCTCTATCCTGAGATCGAGTGGATCGAGCGCCTGAAGCGCAACGAACTTGGCAATTCCGGCGACCCCGAGCCGCGCCTGCTGGCGCCCATGGCGGCCATGGTGCGCGAGCGCACGAGCCGTCTCACCCTCTCCACCGCGGCGCTGCGCTCGCTGCTCGACAGCATCAGCTCGCGTCTGGATGAGAGCCGCGACATCTCGCGCTACTTCATCGGCCTCATGGTCTTCCTGGGTCTGCTCGGCACCTTCTGGGGTTTGCTTGGCACCATCAGCGGCGTTGCGGAGGCGATCGGCGCCATCTCGGTCACCTCGGGCGGCGATGTCGCTTCCCTCTTCGGCCAGTTGAAGGCCGGGCTGGAGCGGCCGCTCGCCGGCATGGGAACGGCCTTCAGCGCCTCCCTGTTCGGCCTTTCGGGCTCGCTGATGCTGGGCTATCTGGAACTCCTGGCAAGCCAGGCCCAGAACCGCTTCTTTAACGAGCTTGAGGACTGGCTGGCCGAACGCACACGGTTGACCAGCGCCGGCTCCGTGTCCGATGGCGATCAATCGGTGCCGGTCTATATCCAGGCTCTGCTGGAGCAGACCGCCGACAATCTCGAGAATCTGCAGCGCATCGTCTCGCGCGGCGAAGACAGCCGCACCCAGGCCAACCAGCAGATGAATGCGCTGGTCGAGCGCCTGGGCGGCCTGACGGACCAGATGCGCACCGAAGCCCAGCTGATGATGAAGCTGGCGGAAAGCCAGACCGAGATGCGGCCGGTGATCGCCCGCCTCGCCGAGGCCATGCAAGCGGGGCGCTTCGGCATCGACGAGCAGAGCCGTACGCATCTACGCAACATGGATAGCCAGCTCAGCCGCCTGGCGGACGAATCGATCCGCGGTCGCCAGAGCGCCTTGCAGGAACTGCGCAACGACATCAAGAAGCTGGCCGACAGCCAGATCGACATGCGCCCGCTATTGAGCCGTCTGCAGGACCTGTTCAAGGGTGGCGGCTTCGGCCTCGACGATCAGAGCCGCCAGCATCTGCGCAATCTGGATGGGCAGCTGGGCCGCCTGATGGAGGATGTTTCGCGCGGCCGCCAGGAATCGGTGCAGGAGCTGCGCAGCGAGATCAAGGTCCTGGCCCGCACCATCGCCGCGCTCGCCGACGAGGGCGAGCGCCGCTAGGGGCGCAAAGACCATGGCGTCCAGAACGCGCCGCCACCTCGACATCTGGCCCGGCTATGTCGACGTGCTCAGCACGCTGCTCATGGTCATCATCTTCACCCTCATGGTTTTCGTCATCGCCCAGTTCTTCCTGAGCCAGGCGCTGTCCGGCCGCGACCAGGCGCTGGCCGAACTCAGCCAGAAGGTGAGCGAGCTGGGCGACATGCTGGCGCTGGAGAAGACGACCAACACCGATCTGCGCAGCACCATCGCCGAGCTGTCGGCACAGCTTCAGCAATCGACATCCGATCGCGACAAGATGAAGCAGCAGCTCGCCACCACCACATCCGACCGCGATGCCATCGCGGCAGCGCTTGCCGCGGCCCAGGCAGAAGCCAAGAACAAAGCGGCGACCGACGCCGGCGCCAAGGCCGAGGTCGATGCCAAGCTGGAGGATGCCTATAAGGTCATCGATGCCGACCGGGCCAAGGTGCAGACGCTGTTGGGCGATATTGCGGCACTGGAGAGCCTGCGCGACGACCTGACCCAGAAGCTTGCCAACAGCAGCACGGAATCGGCGGGGCTGAAGCAGCAATTGACGGCGAGCCAGAACGAAGCCGGCGACCTCAAGACCAAGCTCGGCATCAGCCAGGCTGATGCGGAAGCCGCCAAAAAGCTGACGACCGAGGCCGAGCTGCAGATCGAGCTATTGAATCGTCAGATGACGGCCATGCGCGAACAGCTGGCGCAGCTCTCCGCCGCGCTCGACGTCTCGGAGGCCAAGGCCAAGGCGGACCAAGTGCAGATCACCGATCTCGGCAAGCGCCTGAACGAAGCGCTGGCCAACAAGGTCGCCGAACTTGCCCGCTACCGCTCGGAATTCTTCGGCAAGCTGAGGGAGGTGTTGGGCAACCGCAGCGATGTGCAGATCGTGGGCGACCGCTTCATCTTCCAGTCGGAGGTACTGTTCGCAACCGGCTCTGCCGAGATCGGCGGCGACGGCAAAACGCAGCTCGCCGCCTTCGCCGCGACGCTGAAGGATATCTCGGCCAAGATTCCGAGCGATATCGACTGGCTGCTGCGCGTCGATGGGCACACCGACAAGCAGACCTATCACGGCAGGCTCGGCACCAATTGGGAGCTGTCGAGCGCACGCGCCATCGCCGTGGTCAAATTCCTGATCGATCAGGGCATTCCGCCGAACCGGCTGGTCGCCGCCGGCTTCGCCGAATTCCGTCCGCTGGCCGAGGGCGATTCCCCCGACGATCTGCGGCGCAACCGGCGCATCGAGCTTAAGCTGGACCAGCGCTAGCGTCTAATAGCGCTCGCGCGCGATCAGGACGATTCGGCCTGATCCGATCCTGATCTGGAACGCGGACTCTCATTGACCGCCATACCCAGCGGCTGGTCGAATTGAAGGGCGGCAAGCCGGGCATAGAGCCCGCCCTGGCGCACCAGTTCGGCATGCTTGCCAATGGCGACGATGCGCCCGTGATCCATCACCACGATACGGTCGCATTTCTGCACGGTGGCCAGGCGATGGGCGATGACGATGGTGGTGCGGTCCTGCATCAGCCGCTCCAGCGCCTTTTGCACCACCTGTTCGCTTTCCGCATCCAGCGCCGATGTGGCTTCGTCCAGCAGCAGCAGCGAAGGACTGCGCAGGATGGCACGCGCTATCGCGATGCGCTGGCGCTGGCCGCCCGAAAGCCGCACGCCACGTTCGCCCAGCGGGGTTTGCAATCCTTCGGGCAACCGGTCGAGGAACTCCGCGGCGAAGGCTGCTTCGGCCGCGGCGCGCACGGCAGCGTCGCTGGCGGCAGGCTGGCCATAGCGGATGTTATCCATGGCGCTATGCGAAAAGATCACCGGCTCCTGCGGCACCAGGCCAATGCGCTGACGCACGGCGCTGGGCTCGGCCAAGGTGATGTCGACGCCGTCGAAGCGGATCCGCCCGCTCTGCGGATCGTAGAAGCGCAGCAACAGCTGAAACACCGTGGTCTTGCCGGCGCCCGACGGGCCGACCAGCGCCAGTTTTTCGCCCGGCAGGACCTGAAGATCCAGGCCATCGACGGCGTGCCGCTCAGGCCGCAGGGGATAGCTGAAACCGACATTTTCGAAGGTGACAGCGCCGCGCGCAGGCAGCGGCAGCGGCAAGGGCGACGCCGGCGGGGCAATGCTGGGCCTGGTTTCCAGCAGTTCGGACAGCCGCTCCATGGCACCGGCCGCACGCTGCACATCGCCCCAGCTTTCGCCCAAGCCCCCGACGGCGCTTGCCACCACCACGGCATAGAAGATGAAGGTCAGAAGCTGGCCGGCGCTGATTTCATTGTTCAGCACGTCATAGCCGCCAATCCACACGCCGAAACAGACGGCGCCGAAGACCAGCATCATGACGATGGCGGTCAGCCGCGCGCGGGCGCGTATCCAGGCCAGCGCCGCAGCAAAGGCGACCTCGATATGATCGTCGAAGCGCTCGGCATCAAGCTGTTCGTGGTTATAGGCCTGCACCGTGCGGATCGCGTGGATGGTCTCGTTTGCTTCGGCGGTGACCTCGCCGATCCGGCCTTGTGCCGCGCGTGAGAGGGTGCGAACCCGCCGGCCGAGGAAGATGATCGGCAGCACCACCAGCGGCACGACGAGCAGAATGACCCCGGCGAGATCGACGCTGGTGACGAACAGCAGCACCAACCCGCCCACTACCAGCATCAGATTGCGCATGGCAAAAGGTAGGGAAGATCCGACCACGGATTGCAGCAGGGTCGTGTCGTTGGTGAGCCGCGCCAGCACCTCGCCGGTACGCGTTACCTCGAAATATTCGGGCGACAGCGTCAGGATGTGACGGAAGGCGCGCTTGCGCAGATCGGCCACGACCCGCTCGCCGATCGACGTCACCAGATAGAAGCGGCTGTAGCTGGCCAGCGCCAGCACCACGGCGATGGCGAACAGGACCATGACGCCGCGATCGAGATGATTGGTCTGGCCGGCGACCAGCCCGTAATCGACCAGGTATTTCATGCCCTGGCCCATCGCCATGACCGCGCCGGCAGCAATGGCCATGGCGATCAGGGCGCCCGCCACCCGCAGTTTATAGGGCGACATCGCGGCCCAAAGGGGTTTGAGCCCGATCAGGCGCGTCGCCTTCGGCCGCTCCAATCTAGCCAAGCTCGATGGCCTCCCCTGTCGCCTCGCTCAGTTCGCGGCCGAGCAGCTCTTCCAGCCGCTCGCTACCCCGCGTCGATATCCAGGCCTGACGCTCCTCGTTCCAGGCGAAATGCCAGGCGCCGCTCACGGGCGAGGAAAGCCAGATCTGCCGGTTCGGCGCATGCCGGTTGAGCAGGTATTTGCCGCCAGACTCGGTCTCGATCGTCAGGATGCCGTTCACGAACTCGGCATCCAAATCCCCCTCGGCACTTTCGATTGCGGCTTGCAGCCGCGCCAACGTCTTGTCGGCAAGGCTCTCGAACTGGCTGGTCTCCATGCGGTGAGGTGCTTCCTAGCCGATATTGCAAATCCCTAAACCAGCCTCCGGGGCTTGGCAAGGTTGCGGCAAATTAAGGCAGATTGGCGCCTCCTGCTATGGACAAGCAGCCATCGTATCGTCATATTCCGACGCCATTTTTTCCCCAGTGGATTCGGAGGTTTCCTTGCGTTCCCTTGGTTCGACTCGCGGCAGGCTGCTTAGCATCGCACTCGCTCTGGCGAGCCTGTTGCTCGCGGCGGTGCCCGCCATCGCCCAGACGACGCCTGCCTCCGCCACCACCACACCGGCACCCGGCACACCCGCCTTCAAGCTCAGCGACCTGCCGAAGCCCCCGATCGATTCGCGCGACAAGTTCATCGCCTTCATGGAGCAGACGCGCAAGGAAGACGCCAAGCAGCTTCTGCTGCGCTACAACCGCGCCCAGGCGATGATCGAGAACAAGGATGTCTGGCGTCAGAAAGAACTGGTCGCCTATTTATTGACACCGCGCGAGGAGTTCGTCCTCGACCGCAACCGGGACCGCGCCTATGAGAGCGCGTTCCTCGATATCGGCTATGGCGTGACCATTTCAGGCCCGCATCTGGTGGGCCGCATGACCTCCACCATCGACGTCCAGCCGACCGACCGCGTGCTGGAGATCGGCACCGGTTCCGGCTATCAGTCGGCGGTCCTTTCCCATCTGACCGACCAGGTCTATTCCATCGAAATCATCGACCCGCTGGGCAAGCGCAGCGCGGCGAACTATCTGCGCCTGGCCAGCGCCGGCTATCCCGAGTTCGGCAATATCCACACCAAGATCGCCGACGGCTATTTCGGCTGGGCCGATGCGGCACCCTTCGACAAGATCATCGTCACCTGCGGCATCGACCATATTCCGCCCTCGCTGCTGCAGCAGCTCAAGACTGGCGGCATCATGGTGATTCCGATCGGCCCGCCCGGCCGCCAGCATGTGCTGGAAGTGAAAAAGGTGGCCGACGCCCAGGGCAATATCACCGTGACGCGGCGCGATATCTATAACGGCAAGATCGTCAACTTCGTGCCGTTCACCAAGGTCGGGGGCGGGCACTGGTAACAGCCGGCACGGCCCCGGGGACAAATCTCCGGGCCAGCCTGTTCTACGTGTCGGTGGGTCTGGTCGCAGGCGCGATAATCGCGCTGCAGATCGCCATCATGCGAGTTTTCTCGATCGCCAGCTGGGCCCATTTCGGCTCGCTGGTCATCGCCATCGCCATGCTGGGCTTCGGCGTCGCCTCCGC
>DASXQK010000285.1:0-10176 GCA_036493015.1 Dongiaceae bacterium
GTCAACGGCAAGACCCTGAAGCGCTCCGATGTGATCACCTCGGCCCAGAGCCTGCCGGCGCAGTACCGCACGCAGATCGACCAGCTGTTCCCCCAGCTGGTGGACCGGCTGATCGACATCACCCTGATGGTCGAGGAAGGCCGCAAACAGGGGTTGCAGAACGATCCCGAGGTCAAGACCATCGTCGCCGATTATGAAGACCAGGCGGTCCGCCAGGTGCTGCTGAAGCATTTCCTGGCCGGCAAGATCACCGATGACGAGCTGAAGAAGCGCTACGAGGCCGAGGTGACCAAGGTCCCGCCGACCGAAGAGCTGCGCGCCAGCCACATCCTGGTCAAGTCCGAGGCCGAGGCAAAGGACATCATCAAGCAGCTGCAGGGTGGTGCCGACTTCGCCAAGCTGGCGAAGGACAAATCCACCGACACCGGCTCGGGTGCCGCCGGCGGCGATCTGGGCTATTTCGCCGAGGGCGATATGGTGCCGGAATTCTATGCCGCGGCCGCCAAGCTGAAGAAAGGCGAGTATTCCAAGGATCCGGTGAAAAGCCAGTATGGCTGGCACGTCATCCTGTTGACCGACAAGCGCACGAAAGAACCGCCGAAGTTCGAAGAGGTCAAGGACCAGATCAAGGACGAGATCACCCAGGAACTGGTCGCTGCCTGGCTCGCCGACCTGCATAAGGCAGCCAAGATCCAGAAGTTCGGGCCCGACGGCAAACCGCTTCCCGTTACGCCGTAAGGATTGCCCGTGCCGTGCCGCCGCGCTCGCCGCTAGCTCCTGCCGCATCGCCGCCGCTGCCCGCCCTCGCGGGCGTGCGGCTGTCGGCACGCGCCTGCGGGGTTCGCTATAAGGGGCGCACCGATGTCTGCTTGATGGAGTTCGCGACCGGCACGGCGATCGCCGGCGTACTGACGCGCTCGCTATCGCCTTCGGCCCCCGTCGATTGGTGCCGCCAGGCGCTGAAAGGCGGCAAAGCCCGCGCGATCCTGGTGAATTCCGGCAATGCCAATGCCTTTACCGGCAAACTGGGAAAGGCCTCGGTCGACCGGAGCGTCAAGGCGGTCTCCGCGGCGCTTGCTTGCGCGCGCAACCAGGTCTTTGTCGCGTCGACGGGCGTGATCGGCGAGCCTTTGCCCGATGAGCGCATTACAGCGGCTTTGCCCGATCTGATCGCCGAACTGCGCGCCGACCGCTGGGCCGACGCGGCGGCCGCCATCATGACCACCGATACATTCGCCAAATCGGCGACCCGCACGGCGAAGATCGGCGGCGTCCAGGTGCGCATCAACGGCATCGCCAAGGGCTCCGGCATGATTGCCCCGGATATGGCGACCATGCTGGCCTTCGTCACGACCGACGCCAAACTGCCGGCGCCGGTGCTTCGTACGCTGCTGAAGCAGGCGAACGACAAATCCTTCAACTGCACCACGGTGGATGGCGATACATCCACCAGCGACACGCTGCTGCTGGCGGCGAGCGGCGCGGGTCCTGCCCATGCCAAGATCGCGAGCGCCGGCGATCGGCGGCTGGCGGATTTCCGCGCCAAGCTGGACGACCTGATGATCGATCTTGCCTGCCAGGTGGTACGCGACGGCGAAGGCGCCAGCAAGTTCGTCGCCATCGAAGTGACCGGTGCCGCCAGCGATTCCGCCGCGCGGCGGATCGGTCTTGCCATCGCCAACTCGCCGCTGGTCAAGACGGCCATCGCCGGCGCCGATGCCAATTGGGGCCGGATCGTCATGGCGGTGGGCAAGGCGGGCGAAAAGGCCAACCGCGACAAGCTTAAGATTGCCATCGGCGGGGTGAAGGTAGCAGCGCAAGGCCAGCGCGTTGCCGGTTATGACGAGGCGCCGGTCGCCCAGCATATGAAAAGCAGCGAGATTGCGATCGCGGTCGATGTCGGCGTCGGCCGCGGCCGGGCGCATGTGTGGACCTGCGATCTGACCCACGGCTATATCGAGATCAATGCCGATTACCGGAGCTGAAGCCGCACTTCCGATAGAAACCGCCCGGTTGCGGCTACGCCCTCTTGTCCTTGGCGATGTGCCGGCCGTCGAGCGCCTGGCAGGCGATTGGGAAATCGCCCGCTTCACCGCCCATATTCCTCATCCTTATCCCGCCGGCGGGGCTGCACCCTGGATCGAAGAGACCTGGGCCGAAGCCAAGGCCGGCAGGAAGATCGTCGCAGCCATCGAGCGGCTCGCGGATGGCTTGCTGGTGGGCTGCATCGAGCTGGACGTGACGCAGGGTACGGCCACCGGCTCGCTGGGCTATTGGGTCGGCCGGCCCTATTGGGGATCGGGCGTTGCCAGCGAAGCGGCGGCGGCGATGATCGTTCTGGGCTTCGGCCCCCTCGGGCTGTCGCGGATCGAAGCGGCGGCGGTTGCCGCCAATCGCCGCTCCATTCGGGTGCAGGAAAAACTGGGGCTCGCCTTGATCGGCGAACGGCTGGAAGCAGCGCCCGCCCGCGGCGGGCATATGCGGGTCGAGATACGTTCGCTGTCGCGTTCGATTGCGCGCCGGCGGCTGCTGGTCTCGGCGGTGGCGCTGGTCGATGTGGACGGCCGCGTGCTGCTGGCCCGCCGCCCGCCCGGCAAACATCTGGCCGGACTCTGGGAATTTCCCGGCGGCAAGGTGGGCGAGAACGAGACACCGGAAGCAGCGCTGATTCGCGAGCTGAAGGAAGAACTGGGCATCGACATCGCCCAGAGCTGCCTGGCGCCGTTCACCTTTGCCTCGCACCGCTATCCCGATTTCGATCTTCTGATGCCGCTTTATATCTGCCGGCGCTGGGAGGGCACGGTAACCGCCATGGAGGGCCAGGAGCTGACCTGGGTCAGGCCCGTGCGCCTTTCGGATTATCCGATGCCGCCGGCCGATGAACCGCTGGTCGCCATGCTGCGCGACATGCTGTGAGCCTCAGGCAGCATCCTTGAGCCGGCTGAGCCGCAGATTGGCGGCGGCAAGGTCGGCCAGAAATTCCTCGCTCAGGAAATAGCGGTACTCGTCCTCGCGGCTGGCGGTGACGCTGTCGCGACCGGCAAGCGCTGCATCCACCAGACCCGGATGGCACATGACGATGGTGCCGGCCGGCGATCCCTCGATCATGCGCTGAAAGAGTGCGCGGAACGACTCGCGCTCGGCAAAACTGCGGGCCCCTCGAAAACCACTGTTGCGGCGAATGCCGCCCTTCGCGACCAGCCGCGCCATGGGCCGCGCCATCAGCGAGAGGAAAAGAGATTTGCCGGCGGCAACCCGCGTGCCCAGAATCGCGCCCAACGGTTCGTCGCTCACGCGCAGATAGGCACCGGTCTTCTTTGCCGCGGCCAGCACCGGTTCGCGCACACCGGGCAGAAGGTGAACATGCTGGTGGCCGTCGATGAAATCGGGCCCTCGGCCCAGCACGCGGGAAAAGGATTCGATCTGGCGCTCGATCTCCACGGCGATCGCCTGTCTGTCGAACCGGCGCAGATAGGCCGCCTGCATCAGGCTGGCGAGCGGCCGGTCCAGGGTCAGCGTCAGATGCAGGCCGATATCGGCACGATCGAGAAAAGGCTTCAGCAGCGGCCCCTCGGCGGCAAAATCGGGCGATACCACCATGCAGCTGGTGGCCGAGAGGCGCCCGCGTTCCAGCAGATCGCGAATCGCCTGGCTTACCCCCGGCGCGATGCCGTAATCGTCGGCGCAGAGCACGATGCCCGCTATTGCCATTTCCCGCCTATCGGCCCGGTACGGCCGTTGCCTATAATGACCGGCCCATGAATGAGAGCAACCGTCCGGCCCACCTTTCCATCGTGACGCCCTTCTACAACGAAGGTCCGGATGTGGCGCGTTTCCTCGACCACCTGACGAAGGTGCTCGACGGACTCGATCTGCCCTGGAGCGTCGTTTGCGTCAATGACGGCAGCCGCGACGACACGATCGAGCGGCTGGTCGAGGCCCACCGGCGCGATTCGCGCATCAAGGTGATCGATTTCTCGCGTAATTTCGGCAAGGAATACGCGCTCACCGCCGGGCTCGACCATACCGGCGACGACGTCGTGGTGCTGATGGATTCCGATCTGCAGCATCCGCCCGAGATGCTGCCGGCCATGCTGGCGAAATGGCGCGAGGGCAACGAGGTCGTCTACATGGTGCGCCAGGTGCGCGGCGATGTGGGGTTGCTGGGCAAGCTCGGCCGGCGGTTTTTCTATCTCGTCTTCCGCATGGCTTCCGATGTGCGCCTGCCGCCAGAGGCGGGCGATTTCCGCCTGCTGGATCCCGTGGTTGTTCAGGCCATCCGCCGCCTGCCGGAGCGAACCCGCTTCATGAAGGGCATCTATCACTGGGTGGGGTTTCGCCAGGTCGGTCTCTCCTATGACGAGGGCGTGCGCAAGGATGGCGGCAGCCGCTGGGGCTTCTGGCGGTTGACGGCGCTGGCCATCGATGGGATCACCGCCTTTTCCAACCTGCCGCTGCGGCTGTGGGGAATCCTGGGCGCCATCATCGCCGGCGTCAGCCTGGTCTATGGCATCAGCCGCATCATCCGCACCTTTATCTATGGCATCGACGTGCCGGGCTTCGAATCGCTGATTGTCTCGGTGATGTTCCTGGGCGGTATCCAGCTTCTGTCGCTGGGCGTGCTGGGCGGCTATATCGGCCGCATCTTCAACGAGGTGAAAGCGCGGCCGCTTTACATCGTACGTCGCACCTATGGGCTGGAGCAGCCGGTTCAGGTCGGGCTCGACGCGATTGGCTCAATCGACAAGGTCGAGCGCTGAAACAGCCGGCCACGGCAGGCCTGGATAACCGTCGCCAGAAAGACAATGCAAATCAGCGGCTTCAGCCAGAGCTTGGTTGGACGGAAAATCCAGTTACCATACGCGTGCGCCCCGAGCGCGATGCAGAGAGCCACGATCATCCAGCCCCCAAAGGTGCGGGCCCGGTATATCGGTCCATCTGGCCATAGCAACAGCATGGCGAACAGCGCCATGGACACCGCCAGCATGATGTAGGTGTTCTCCTCGGTCCGCGGGCTCATCAGCATCAGATAGGAGGTGGAGAGCGCGAACAGGCTGAGGGCGGCTTGCGCGCTGTCCTGGCGGCGTCGCGCAAGAAGACCCAGCAGCAATGTCGCCAGCGCGCTTGCCACGCGCAGGATCGTCAGCGCCAGCGGCGACAGGACCAGGCCGAACAAGCCCAGTAACCCGGTGATATCCGACCAGCCGCGCGGACCCGGCATGGATGAAGCCAGGACCTTGTCTACGCCGAGCCCATAGAGATGCCAGGCCGCGAGCGGGTCGGAATTGACCAGCGGCAGCAGCAGCACGATGACCGTGCAAAGCATCAGCCGCAGCGCCAGCGGCCGATAGAGGGCGCTGGCCAGCAGCAACATGACGATGGCCAGCGGCTTGGTGGCGAAGGCGAGTGCCAGCAGCAGGGCGGCCACCCACCAGCGCCGCTCTGCGATGGCAAGGGCGGCCAGCAGCATAAGGGCAACCAGAAGCGTGCTCGCCTGGCCGTTGCGCAGCGCCGCACTGCCGGCGGGAAGAATCAACAGCAGCGCCGGGCCGAAGGCTTGAACATAATGTGCGGGCAGATAGAGCCGCAGCGCCCGCCACACGGCATAGGTCAAAAGCCCGACCGATACGATGCGCCACAGGATATCGCCCCAGGGCTCGCCCAGCAGTGCAAAGGGCGTATAGACCAGGGCAAAGCTGGGCAAATAGATGAATCCATCGATGCCCGAGCCATAGACATCGTTGCCGGCCCACCAGCCCAGCGCCCCATATTGATAGTTTCCCACGACACTGCTGACGCCCGGATTGCGCCAGACCAGCACCAGGATGACGAGGTTGAACAGCAGCCAGACGCCGATGCCGATGCGCGTCACCAGCATGTCGCGCCGGTCCGGTGCGCTCGTCTCCAATGCCGTCGTCATTTTGCCGTCATCACTTCGGTCTCGCACGCTCGCCCGATTTGAGCTCGATCGTATCGAGCGCGCCGGCCAAACGCTGCCGGGCGCTGCCCGGACGCAGGGCCTGCTGCTGCGATTCATGCGGCGCCCAGCCGGTCAGGAACAGCAGGCGGAAGCGCGCCGGGATGCGGCCTTCAGCGGATGCATGGCGCTGGGCATAAAGTGCCGCGGCGCGGCCGAACATCTCGCGGCCGGCAAAGCGGTCGCTGCGCGCCTCGGCTGCGTTTGATTCCCCCATGCCGCCAAGATCGCGCATCAGCGCCAGCGGATCGGAATACGTAACGGTCAGCGTCTCGACATCGGCCACCGGCAGCGCAAAGCCGGCGCGCTGCAGCAGCCCGGCGCCGTCACGCGTATCGGCGAAGGGCGAGACGCGTGGGCTGGCGCCACCCTTCACCTCGGCTTCCGCCTCGATCAGGCAGTCGCGCAATTCGCCCAGCGTGCCGAGGCCGAACAGCACGGCGAGAAACAAGCCATCCGGTTTCAGCGCATGGCGAATTTGCAGCAGGGTGCCCGGCAGGTCGTTGACCCAATGCAGGTCGAGGCAGCTCAACACCAGATCGAAACTGCCGCCGGCGAAGGGCAGGAATTCCTCGTCCCCCGCGATCGCCGGTTGCGCGTTGGCCGCGGCAGAACGGGCCATGGCCGGGGAAAGATCGCATTGCACCAGCGTTTCGATGCCGCCCCGGCCGCCCAGCACGCCGGCAAGCTGCCCCGTGTGGCAGCCGAGATCGAGCGCCAGGGGGAATTTCCGCCGTACATCATCCAGGCGATCAACCAGCCGCTCGGCTGCCTCGCGGATCAGGAAATCATGGCCGGCAAGGCCCGCCGCAGCGCGCTCGCGCCGCCGGCGCAGCAGCTTGCGGTCGAAGGGCGCGTTTGCGCTGGGTTGTTCCGGCATGGCGGCACTATGCCGAGGCAAGGCCAAAAGGCAACTGGGGGCCTCGGCAATCGATGGTAGCATTGTCCATGGGCTCGATCCCTTTTCTTGGTGGCCCGCGCCTTGTGTCGTCATTGCGCCGGATGCCCGCGCGGGTGCTCGACCTGGTCCTGCCGCCGCGTTGTGCCAGCTGTGGGGCGGCTACGGCCGAAGCGGGCGCGTTGTGCCCGGCCTGCTGGCGGGCGATCGAATTCCTGTCGCCGCCTTGCTGTCCGCGTTGCGCTTATCCCTTCGAATTCGAGGTGAGCGAGCAGACCCTGTGTGCGGCCTGTCATGCCCGTCCGCCGGTCTATGACCGGGCCCGCGCGGTGTTGCGCTACGACGCCGGCAGCCGGCCGATGCTGCTGGCCTTCAAACATGCCGATCGCACCGATCTGGCGCCGCTTCTCGGCCGCTGGCTGGCGCGCGCCGGCGAGGAACTGCTGGCCGCGACCGATCTGGTGGCCCCGGTGCCGCTGCACTGGACGCGGCTCTGGACCCGGCGCTACAACCAGGCGTCCCTGCTGGCGCAGCGCGCGGCGGGTGAGGCGGGCCGGCCCTTCTGCCCCGATGTTCTGATCAGACGAAAGCGCACGGCGCCGCAGAAATCCGGCCGGGCGGCGCGAACCCGCAATGTGGCGGGCGCCTTTAGCGTACCCGCCCGGCGGCGCGCAGCCATCGAGGGCCGGCGTATCCTGCTGATCGACGATGTGCGAACCACGGGTGCTACGCTGGATGCCTGCGCGCGAGCCCTGAAGGCGGCGGGTGCGGCCGGGGTGGATGTGCTGACCCTGGCGCTGGTGGTCAGGCCCCAAAGGGTGCGCTGACCAAGGGTAGTCTGATAGTTCATGGGTGATCCCCGCCTGCCGCAGGGCAGGTGCTGATGACAAGGGGAGCCTGCCATGCCACATAATCAGTCGGCTTGCGCGCGGCTCGCGGAAATGCCGAGTCGGGACGTGCCAGAGAAGGGGCCGGAGAACGGGCCGATGGCCAAGGTTGAGATCTATACCTCGATGCTCTGCGGCTATTGCCATGCCGCCAAGCGCCTGCTGAAGGAACGGGGTTCCGCCTTCACCGAATACGATGTCGGCGGGGATTTCGAAGGGCGCGCCAAAATGACCGAGCGCGCCGGCGGACGCACCAGCGTGCCGCAGATCTTCATCGATGGCCGGCATGTCGGCGGTTGCGACGATCTTTATGATCTCGATCGAGCGGGCAAACTCACGCCGCTGCTGCAGGGGGCATCATGAGCAAAAATTTCACCGTCGCCTGCGTCCAGATGAATTCAGGCCGCGAGATCGGCCCCAATGTCGAGGCGGCTTCCCGCCTGGTGCGCGACGCGCGCAAGGCCGGGGCGGATTTCATCATCACGCCCGAGAATACGACCTGCATCGAGCCGATCCGCGAACGCGCGCTGGCGAACGCGCAGCCCGAAGCAACTCATCCGGCCATTCCCGCCTTCCAGTCGCTGGCGGCCGAGATCGGTGCCTGGCTATTGATCGGCTCGCTCACCATCAAGCTCGACGCCGCGACCTGCGCCAATCGCAGCTTCCTGTTTACGCCCCAGGGCCAGATCGCTGCGCGCTACGACAAGATCCACATGTTCGATGTCGACCTGGCGAACAAGGAGACATACCGGGAATCGGCGACATTCCGGCCGGGGCGCCAGGCCGTGACTGCTGAGCTGCCCTGGGGCAGGCTCGGCCTCACCATTTGCTACGACATGCGCTTCGCCTATCTCTACCGTGCGCTGGCGCAGGCGGGATCGAGCTTCCTGACCGTGCCCGCCGCCTTCACCCGGCCGACGGGCCAGGCCCATTGGCATGTGCTGCTGCGCGCCCGCGCCATCGAGACAGGCTCGTTCGTCTTTGCAGCCGCCCAGACTGGCGAACATGCCGAAGGCCGCAAGACCTACGGCCATTCGCTGATCGTCTCGCCCTGGGGCAAGGTGCTGGCGGACGCGGGCGAGGATGTCGGCTTCATTACGGCGGTGGTCGATCCGGCCAAGGTGGCCGAGGCCCGCGGCATGGTCCCGGCACTGAAGCACGATCGAGAATTCAGCCTGCCGCCCAATCCGGCGCTGAAGATCGCCGGCGAATAGGCGCGATCATCCGCCACCGGATTTCGCGGGCGGATCGGTCCAATGTTTTGCCGTATCGTCGTATAGCGACGAATGCAGGTTTCTGTAGGTAATTTGTGCCGTCTGTCCATCGGCGGTGAGAGCGAAAATCTCCGTTGCTTCGCCCCGCGTATACCCACTGTACTCGAACCAGAGATACCAGCGGTTGCCGGCTCCGCCGGCCTGGATGAAGCGGAGTTTCGGCGTGTTCGGAACGATGACTCGCTCTTGTCAAAGTCCCGATCGCTATCCGCCATGTTCAGATCACCAGCCAGCGCGACTAGCGCCGTTGCAACAATCGGAAACCTCATCGTTATTCCCCAATCAGCGCGACCCCAGCGCCTCTACAACCTGTCGGGGAATTGCGACGAAACTATGTCAGCTTAGGTGGCACGACCGATAGGGCGCCCTTGTGTTTGGTCCCCCGGCTATGCCTCAATAGCGGTCTTCCGAAACCCCATTCCACAGTTTTGCGTCCGGCAAACTGCAGACAATCGAGGAGGCATTATGTCGCTCAGAATTAATTCCGAAGCGCCGAACTTCACGGCGGATACGACCCAGGGGCCGATCAACTTCCACGACTTCATCGGCAATGGCTGGGCGATCCTGTTCTCCCATCCCAAGGATTTCACGCCGGTCTGTACGACCGAACTCGGCTATATGGCGAAGCTCAAGCCCGAATTCGACAAGCGCAACACCAAGATCATCGGCCTCAGCGTCGATCCGGTGGACAACCACAAGAAATGGTCCAAGGACATCGAGGAGACCCAGGGCACGGCGGTCAATTATCCGATGATCGGCGATCCGCAGCTCAAGGTGGCCATGGCCTATGACATGCTGCCGGAAGGGGCCGGCACGACGTCCGAGGGCCGCACGGCCGCAGACAACGCCACGGTACGCTCGGTCTTCATCATCGGCCCGGACAAGAAGGTGAAGGCGATGTTCACCTATCCAATGAGCAGCGGCCGCAATTTCGATGAAGTGCTGCGCCTGCTGGATTCCTGCCAGCTGACTGCCAAGCATACGGTGGCGACGCCGGTAAACTGGAAGCCGGGCGAGGATGTCATCATTCCGACTTCAGTCACCGACGAACAGGCGAAGGCGAAGTATCCCGCGGGCTTCAAGACGCTGAAGCCCTATCTGCGCACGGTCAAGCAGCCGAAGTAGAAGCTCAAGCGCGCC
>DASXQK010000286.1:0-5281 GCA_036493015.1 Dongiaceae bacterium
AACGACGATAGCGGTGCGGGCGAGATGCTCTATAGCGGGCTTTACAACGTGCTGGGTATTCCCGCTTTGGCGCTTCCCGCCGGGCTGACGCCGGAGGGTCTCCCCGCCGGCTTGCAGATCGCCACGGCCTGGGGCGCGGACAGCCTGGCCTTCTCCGTCGGGGCTGCGATCGAAGCCGGGGTCGGCGCCTTTCACCCGCCGGTCTGAGAATCAGCGCCGCGATTTAGCGCCGCGGGAGCTTCGTCATCGCAAACACACCGGCGATGACGAGAACGAGGCCGATGCCGGCCGTCGGCGCGAGACTCTCGCCCATGAAGACGAGGCCGATGGCAACCCCGATGGGAACGCGCAGATAGGCCTGGGCCACGGTGCCGAGCGGCCCCACCATTTCCAGCAGCCGGAAATAGATCACCAAAGCGAGCGCGGTACAGAAAACGGCGAGTGCGATCAATGCTGCGAGTGACTCCGCCGATGGCGACAGCGTCCATGGCTGGTCGACGATCAAACTGGCGGGAATCAAAATTATCGAGCCGGCGAGCAGCGAGCCCGCAGCCGGCAGCATGGGGTCGAGACCACGGAACTGGCGGCCGAACAGAGCGGCCCCGGCATAGCAGATCGTCGCGGCGACGATTGCCACGGCGGCCATTGTCTGGCTGCCCAACCCCTGCAAGGCGGTGAAACCCACGATCAGTGTGACGCCGGACAGGCCCGCGATCACACCGACCAGGCGCGCCCATGTCGGCTTTTCCTGGCGCAGCAGCAGGCTGCCCAGCAGGAAGGTGAAGATCGGCGATGTCGAGTTGAGGATGGTGGCCAGGCCTGAATCGAGGCTGCGCTCACCCCAGGCGATCAGGGTGAAGGGGACCACGCTGTTCAGCAATGCCTGGATGGCAAAGCGGCGCCACAGCAGGCCATCCCACGGCATCCGCACGCCACGCCGGCGCAGGATGGCGAGCAACAGAAGGCTCGCGATCACGGTGCGGGCGGCGATGAAAGTGATGGGCGGGATGGTAGCGACGCCCAGTTTGATGAAGGCATAGGAGGAACCCCAGAGCGCGGAAAGCAAAAGCAGCAGCGCGAGAGCGGCGAATCGGCTCGTGCTGATCTGTGCTGGAGCGGTCGGCATGGGCATGATCCGGGCTAGCGTGAAAGTGCCTCAGCATCGGCCGCGACGGAGGGGCTGTCATGCTGCAATGCTTCGGCCCGCACCGAAATATTGCCACATGACGTTCTGTTTGCCCGGCATTAAAGTTGGATCATGAACAGGACCATTTCATCCAATACGCTGGCGGAAATCGGGGCGCTGATGGGCGATGGAGCCCGGGCCAACATGATGTCGGCGCTGATGGGCGGCCAGGCGCTGACGGCAAGCGAGCTCGCCTATCGTGCCGGTGTCACGGCCCAGACGACGAGCGGCCATCTGGCAAAACTCACCGAGGCGGGGCTACTGGCGCTCGCCCGCCAGGGCCGCCATCGCTATTACCGGCTGGCCTCGCCGTTGGTCGGGCGCATGCTGGAATCCATGATGGCGGTTGCTTCCACCCAAAGCCCGCCGCGCTATCGCCCTTCCTCACGCATCGATGACGATCTGCGTCAGGCTCGCACCTGCTACGACCATCTGGCCGGCCGCCTCGGTGTGGCGCTGGCCGATGCCCTGACGGGCCATGGCTATGTACGGCTGAGCGAGGATGGCGGCACCACAACGCGACGGGGCGAAAAATTCCTGACCGGATGGGGAATCGATCTGGCGGCGGCCGCAGAGCAGCGCCGCAGTTTCTGCCGCCCCTGCCTCGATTGGAGCGAGCGCCGGCCGCATATCGCAGGATCGCTGGGTGCGCAGCTCGCCGATCGCTGCCTGGCGCTCGATTGGGTTCAGCGCCGCAAGGATAGCCGCGCGCTTACCATCACCCGGCACGGCCTGCGGGGCTTCAAGGACCTGCTGGATATCGGGTTAGGCAGCGCCTGACGCCGGGACTTGTACCGTGCCGCCACTATTGAGGCGGCGGTGCCTCCACGGTACAGACCACCTTCATCTCGGCGCAGATGCGCAGGATATTCCCCACGGCAAAAGACGTCGGCGACGGCCCGTTGGGGGGTATCACCGAGGCGATGACGAGCTGGGACAGCTTGTCCTGGAGCGCCACGACGTGCACGCCCGCGCTCAGCTTGCCGTTGCTGACCTCGATATTGCGCGTCGCATCGTTGCGCTGGACGAGCTTGTAATCCTTGTGGCTGGCGACGGTCGCCAGCACGGTCTGATAGACCTTGTCGGGATTGGCCTCGAGCATCACCGTCGCCACGTCATAGCGCGGCGTATTGGATTGCTGGCTCTGGGTCATGGATTCGACGCGGCCCAATACCTTGCGGGCCACGAATACCCATTGCGCATGGGCGCCGCCGGCCGAAAGAAACAGGAACGCAAGCGCGAGAAAAAATCCGGCGGCCAGGCGTGGGCGGTTCATGGTCGGCTCCCGATGTCGCATTTCGTCTGCCGCAACCTAGCCGATTCCCGGCAGCGCGCCACCGGCTTAAAATTCACGTTTCGTCAGTCAATCGCAGACGATGCGGGCCGCGCTTCCCCGTCGCGCCGGTATCGCTGGGCCAAGGCGTGATAGATGCCGTCATGGCAGATCAGGCGAGAACAGGCCTGGGCGATAAAGGCGGCGGCCATCAGCGGCACGATCATGGCGTGGTCGCCCGTCATCTCGCTGACGATGACGAAGGCTGTGATCGGCGCCTGCACCACCCCGGAAAAATACGAGACCATGCCGAGCAGAACGAGGGCTGCCAGTGGTACGCCGGGAAACAGCGGCGTAGCAAGAAACCCTATCCCGGCCCCGGTTGCGAGGCACGGCGAAAAGATTCCACCCGGTACGCCGCTGACGGCCGACAGGAAGGTCGCAACGAATTTCCAGATGCCGAACGATTCCGGCGCGTTGCCGCCACCTTCGAGCAGCCCGCGAGCCTGGGCATAGCCGGTGCCGAAAACACTGCCGCCCGAGGCCAACCCGCAAAGCGCCACGGCAAGGCCGCAGAGAAAGGCAACGGTGACCGGGTGAGACTTTATCCAGCGGCCGACGTTGCCGGGCAGCCCTTGCGAGAACAGGATCAGCCCGCGGCTGAACAAGCCGCCGATCAAGCCGCCGGCAATCCCCATCACCGCCACCGCCAGCCAGCCCGCGACACTGCCGATCGCCACGCTCGTCGTGCCGAAGTACAAGTAGTCGCCCACGATGGCGAGCGAGGTGATGCCGGCGGCAATTACCGCGGCGATGGCAAGTCCGTTGGTCCGCGATTCGAAGGACCGGCCCATCTCCTCGATCCCGAAGACGATTCCCGCAAGCGGTATGTTGAAAGCAGCGGCGACGCCGGCTGAGGCACCCGCCAGGATCAGGCCCGGCTGGCGGCGCGGTGACATCCGGCCGACGGCGAACAGCAGGGAAGCGCCAACCTGCACGGTCGGCCCTTCGCGCCCCACCGACGCGCCGCAAAGCAAACCAAGCACCGTCAGCAATACCTTGCCGATGGCGATCCTGACGGATACCAGCCGCTGGCGCGCTGCGACACCTTGCAGCTGGCGGGCAGCGATCGCCTGGGGAATGCCGCTCCCCTGGCTGTTGGGAAAAAAGCGCCGGGCTATGTAGATCGATGCGGCGAAGCCGAGCGGCGTCACGATCAAACAGGCATAAGGCCAGCGGCCTTCAAGACGCGCGAACCCCGACTGCGCCAGATCGGCAAGCCGGGCGAAGATAACGGCGGCAACGCCGACGCCCACGCCGCCCAGCAGAAAAATGAGGCGCCGGCGCCAACGCGTGGCCAGCACCCGCGCATGACGCTGCCGGCGAGGCCCGAGCAAACCCTTCAGCGAGGCGATCAACGGTCTATTTCCAGACATTGGCCTCGCGGGCAAACTCCGCCCGTTTGGCGCGGATAACGCAGAAGCGGTGGCCGGTCGGCGCCTGCATGACCCACCAGGTCTGGATCTTCTCGATCCGTTTGGCGCCGAGCTGTTCCAGCCGCGCGACCTCGGCCTCGACATCGTCGGATTCGATATCGAGATGCACGCGGCTGGGATGCTCGACCGCCTGGACCTCGATCGCCAGCCCGTTGGGCGGGGTGGTGAGGCCGATATATTTCGCGTCATAGCCGGCCTTGAGCGGCAGGCCGAGTGCGCCACTCCAGAATTTGGAGGCTGAATCGAGATTGCCGTCCTGGCAATCGATGATGAAGCCGCCGAGTTGACTGCGATGCATGGAAAACTCCTCCGCTGGGCCCGTTTTGGAACGGCGCGATGTTGCCAACCGTCCGTCTAATCTATAGAACGGCGCCACCCTTTGGGGAGTAGTCGCCCGGCAAAAAGCCGGGCCGGGTGTCAACATACTTGGCGAAGACGCCATGGCATCCGGGGCCCTCGATCCCGCGATTTCGATCGAGGCATGACGAGACCAACGGATTGACCCGCCGCGGCCGAGCGAGCGGGCTCAACCGTTGTCCGTCACCCGCTCGGCCCGGAGCCTCATCGATGGAAGCCTTTCTTGTTTCCGCCGGCAGTGTGGCGATCGCCGAGATGGGCGACCGCACCCAGCTGCTCGCCTTGCTGCTTGCCGCGCGGTTTCGCCGGCCCTGGCCCATCGTCGCGGGCATGCTTGGCGCAACCCTGGCCAATCACGCGGTTGCCGGCGCCGTTGGCGTCTGGTTCGGCCGGCTGCTGACGCCTGCATTTCTTGATGGCGTGGTCGGTGTCAGCATGCTGGGGATGGCGCTATGGACGCTGATCCCCGACAAGTTCGAGGAAGACGACGACCTCGCGCGACCCCGGCGCGGCGTCTTCCTCTCTACCCTGATCTGCTTCTTCCTGGCCGAGATCGGTGACAAGACCCAAATCGCCACGGTGGCGCTGGCGGCCGCCTATTCGAACCTGATCGCCGTCGCCGCCGGCACGACGGCCGGCATGATGCTCGCCAATGTCCCCCTCGTCTTCCTGGGCAAGGCCTTTGCCGGGCGCCTGCCGATGAAGGCGATTCACTACGGTGCCGCGGCGATCTTTGCCGTGCTGGGGATCGTGTTCCTGATGCGGCCCCTCGCGGGCTGAAGGCCCGCCGCCCGTTATGATCTATTGCGCGGCTATTCCGCCGCCGCAGCCATCATGCGCATGGAATCCGGCAGGCGGTGGCGCAGGCGATAGGCGGCTGGCGTGTTGGACACAAGTCGCTTGAACAGGCGGCGAAACGACACCGCATCGCCATAGCCGACCTCGAGCGCCACGGACTCGACCGGCCCG
>DASXQK010000287.1:0-6504 GCA_036493015.1 Dongiaceae bacterium
GCTCGATCAGAATCAGCTGGTCGCAGCCCACCCCGGTGCGCCGGTCGGCGATATGGCGCGCCCGATCCTCGTTCAGATCGATGGCGTGCTTGCGCGCATCGATGACGACGAAATCGTTGCCGAGGCCGTGCATCTTGAGAAAAGGGGTGGCAGTCATGGCTGGCGCTATATGGCGCGGCGGCCTCTTGCTGTCCAAAGGAATCTTGGGCGGAATAGCCGGGCTGCGATCTCAGCAAGGGCGCGTCCTGGGGCTGGTCACCACCGGCGCTGGCGGTCTATACGAGGCGCTGGGCGACGCCTGAGGAGGGCCGCATGAAGACGCCGCTGAAGCAATTCCCCAACTTCCACGTCCTCAATCACCCGCTCATCCAGCACAAGCTTTCGCTCATGCGCGACAAGTCGACGCCGACGATCCTGTTCCGCCAGCTGCTCAAGGAAATCGCGCTGCTGATGGGTTATGAAGTCACCCGCGATTTGCCCATGACCGAGCAGCGGATCGAAACGCCGGTTGCGCCGATGGTGGCGCCGGTCATCGCCGGCAAGAAGATCGCCGTGGTCGCCATTCTGCGCGCCGGTCTCGGCATGGCGGAATCCATGATCGAGCTGATCCCCGCGGCACGGGTCGGCCATATCGGCCTCTATCGCGATCCCGTGACCAAGCGGCCGGTGCAGTATTTCGTCAAGCTGCCGGAGCCGGAGGGCCGCATCTTCATCCTCTGCGACCCCATGCTGGCGACTGGCCATTCCGCCGCTGCCGCTGTCGACGTGCTGAACAAGGCCGGGGTCGCCGACAGCGATATCCGCCTGCTGGCGCTGGTGGCGGCACCCGAAGGGGTCGAGGTGCTGATGAAAGCGCATCCCCAGGTGCAGACTTTTGCGGCGGCACTCGACGAGCGGCTGAACGAACACGCCTATATCGTGCCGGGGCTGGGCGATGCGGGCGACAGGTTGTTTGGCACCAAATGAAGTTGCCGGCGTCCGGGTATCGCGCCATGCCGTGGAAGAACGGCCAGGGCGTCACTCATGAGATCGCCCGAGAACCGGTGGCCGGGGATTCTTTCCTTTGGCGCCTCAGCATTGCGGAGGTCGCGGCCGATGGCGATTTTTCGCGGTTTCCCGGAATCGGCCGCACAATCAGTCTGATTGAGGGTGCCGGCATGGAACTGGATTTCACGCAAGCGCCCGGCAAGCGCATCGACCGGAAATTCCAGCCTTTCGATTTTTCCGGCGATTGGCATTGCCGCTGCCGTCTCGTCGATGGGCCGATCCGCGATTTCAACCTGATGGTGGATCGCGCGAGGATAAAAGCTGAAACCAGTGTGCTGCGCCCCGGTGATCCGCCGCTCGATGCCGATATCGGCGATGGCCGCCTTCTCGTCTATTGCGGTGAAGGCCAGCTATCGGCAGGTGATTTTAGGGCTGGCGCCGGCGACACACTTTCTTTCGGCCCCGGGCGCTATCGCATCGAGGGTGACAAGGCGACGGCCTTGGTCATGCGCCTTCACATGCTGCGCGGCAGGTGACGGGCGATGACCGCCGCGATCAGCATCCATAGCCCGCAGGCGAAGAACACCGAGCGGATGTCGAAATAGCTGAGCAGCCCGGAATAGAGGGCGGCCGGCAGCAGATCCGAGAGATCGATGTAGGTGCGAAAGACGGTCGCCATTTGCGGGCGCTCCAGCGGCTTTACCGCACGCAGGAAGGGAATATTGCCGAGGCCGTCGAGGACCATCACGCAAAGCGCTCCCAGCAACAGCAATCCCGCCGTCACCCAGGGCCAGTTATAGGTGAAGCCGGCGGCGACCGTCAGGCCGCCGGAGCCGATGAAGGCCGCGATGATCAGGGGGCGGATGCCGCGGCGTTGCGCCAGCCTGCCGATGAAGGCAACACCGAACAGCACCGCATTGCCCAGCGACAGCACAATGGCCGCGGCCAATTCGCCCTTGCCGTGCTGCACCATGTAGATCTGGGGATAGACGAAGAACATCGACCACCAGCAGGACCGGCTGAAAGGAATGATCCAGCCGAGTCTCAAACGCGGTTGCGAAACAAATCGGCGAATGCTCTTGAAGGGGTTGGGCGCGGGCCTGCTGGCCGCGGCGACCGCCGGGTTGTCCTTGATGCGCAGATACCAGAAATAGACGAGCAAAGTGAGCGAGGCGCCGCCGCTCAGCATTTCGGCGCTGCCATAACCGACCTGGTTATAGAGATAGACGCCAAGGGAAGGCCCGAGCGTCCATGAAAAGGCGCTCATCAGCAGCTTCAGCGGCTCCGAGCGCACCAGGTCGCGCTTGCGGATGTAGTCCAGCACATAAAGGCTGAGGGTGATGTTGAGACTGGCGGCCGCCACCGAGCGCAGCACCATGGCGGCGATCTGACCGGGAAAGGTGAAGCTGGCAAGGCAGATGGCCGAGAGGATCAGCATCACCACGCCGGCGGTATAGACCCAGCGGCGGCGGAAACGGCGGATGAAAAAGGGAATGGCGAAGCTGACGAAGAAGCCGAAGATCGCCACGGCGAAATAAGTCAGGCTGACGTCGCGGGCTTCCTTCAGGATGGAATAGGCCTGGAGTGGAATCAGGGCCGCCAGCACAGCCCGCGCCAGAGACTCCAGCGCGAACATCAGGCCAAAGACGGCGGCACCGGGCCGCGTTACGGCACGCAGCCAGACCGGTTGTTCCCCCACCATCGACATGCGCGTGAAGCTGTATCACTGCGCCGCGCGGACTGTCGAATTCGCGTTGGCCATGGTGGGCCAGCGGCGAATGCATGGCTTGTTTCTTCGTCATGCCCGGGGCGGCGCAGCCGAGCCCAGGCATCCAGTCGCTGGCCGACACTGGATTCCCGGGCTCTGCCTTCGGCGGCCCCGGGGGAATGACGCAAGACCATAAGATTCTACGTCGCCTTCCTCGCCGCCATCGACAGCACAACCAACCCGCAGATTGCCGAGACGATCGACCCGCCCAGCACGCCCAGGCGCAGGGCCGCGGCATGGGATCCATCCTCCCAGGCCAGCGAGCCGATGAAGAGGCTCATGGTGAATCCGATGCCGGCCAGGATCGAAACGCCGTAGATCGAAAGCCACGACGCGCCGGCCGGCCTTGCGCAGAGGCGAAGCTTGATCGATAACGCGCTCGCCCCGAAAACGCCGATCTGCTTGCCGAGGAAGAGGCCAAGCGCCGCGCCACCCGCGACCCCGCCAAACAGATTGCCAAGGCTGACATCGGCAAAAACGAGTCCGGCATTGGCGAAGCCGAACAGCGGCATGATCAGGAACGAGGTCCAGGGATGCAGCCGGCGCTCGACTTCGTGCAAGGGCGAGCCGCCATCGGGCCGCCGAATAGGAATGAGCAGCGAGGTGGCGACGCCAGCAAGCGTCGCATGCACCCCGGATTTCAGCACAAAGGCCCAGCAGATGAGGCCGAGCAGGGCATAGGGCGCAATCCGCGTCACCTTCAGCCGGTTCAGCGCTGCCATGGCGGCGATGGCGAGCACCGCGCCGCTCAGCGCCACAAGGCTGAGCTCGCTGGTATAGAAGATCGCGATGATCACAATGGCGCCCAGATCGTCGATGATGGCGAGCGCCAGCAGGAACAGGCGAAGGCTCGCCGGCACCCGCTTGCCCAGCAGCGAAATGACGGCAAAGGCAAAGGCGATGTCGGTGGCGGAGGGGATCGCCCAGCCGCGCAGCGCCGAAGGATCGCCGCGATTGATCGCGACATAGATCAATGCGGGCACCAGCATGCCGCCGGCGGCGGCAACGGCGGGCAGCGCTGCGCTCCGCCAGCTCGATAGCTCGCCCTCGATCATGGCCCGCTTGATCTCGCAGCCGATGACCAGGAAGAACAGCGCCATCAGCCCGTCATTGATCCAGTGCAGCACGCTCTTGTCGATATCGACGAAGCCGAGATGCAGGCCGAAATGCGCGGCAAGGAACGCTTCGTACCAGCCGGCAAGCGCCGTGTTGGCCGCGACCAGCGCCAGCACGGCGGCCGAAAGCAGCAGCACGCCCGCCGCGGATTCCAGCCGCATGAATTCGCGAAATCCGCCGATCAGCCGTTTATAATAGGTCACGATGTGGGCCCGCCCTTCGCCGCTTCCAGTATCGGAAGCGGCGACGGCGCGCAATCGGGGGAGAACGATGGCAGGATCCGATCTCTACAAACTCACCGCGCGCGCCGCGGTGGCGCTTTTGAAGAAAGGCGAGGTGACGCCGCTGGAACTGGTGGAAGCCTCGCTCGCGCGCATCGCGGCGACGGAACCCACCATCCACGCCATGCCGACCCTCGCAGCCGAGCGCGCGCGAAAGGCAGCGTCCCGCATCGATCGCGCCAGCCTGTTGGCGGGCCTGCCCTTCGCGGTGAAAGACCTCGAGGATGTCGCGGGCGTTCGCACGACCTATGGCTCGCCGATCTATAAGGACCATGTACCGGTACGCTCCGACATCATGGTGGAGCGCCTGGAAGCGCGCGGCGGCATCGTCATCGGCAAATCCAACACGCCGGAATTCGGCGCCGGCGCCAACAGCTACAACCAGGTCTTCGACGATACCCGCACGCCCTGGAATACGGCCATGACCGCCAGCGGTTCCTCCGGTGGTTCGGCGGCGGCGCTGGCCGCGGGCCAGGCATGGCTTGCCACCGGTTCCGACCTCGGCGGTTCGCTGCGCACACCGGCGAGCTATTGCGGCGTGGTGGGCTTGCGGCCCAGCCCCGGCCGCGTCGCGACGGGCCCCAGCGACTTCCCCTTCGGCACCCTGGCCGTCGCTGGTCCCATGGCGCGCAATGTCGCCGATTGCGCCCTGATGCTGGATGCCATGGCCGGCCGCCATGACGAAGACCCGATGTCGCTCGAGGCGCCGGGCGAGACATTTCTTTCATCGGCACTGAAGCCGCGGCTGCCGTTGCGCGCCGCCTATTCCGCCGATCTTGGAATCTGCCCGGTCGATACGACGGTGCGCGATTGCGTGGGCGCGGCCATGAAGAAGCTCGCTGCGGCGGGTATCGCGATGGAAGAGGCAACGCCCGATCTCCATGACGCGTCGGCGATCTTCCGCGTGCTGCGCGCCGCCGGTTTCGCCGGTTCGCTCAAGGGCGAATACGAGAACCATCGCAATCTTCTGAAACCCGAGGTGATCTGGAATATCGAAACAGGGATGGCGCTGGATGCGGAGGCCATCGGCCAGGCCGAGAAGGGCCGCGGCCAGCTTTATCACCGCGTTCTTGCCTTCATGAAAAACTACGATCTGCTGCTGGTGCCTGCTGCCATTTTGCCGCCCTTCGATGTGAAGACGCGCTGGATCAAGTCGCTGGGCAGCGAAACCTTCGACAATTATGTCGAATGGATCCGCATCACCTATGCGCTGACCCTGACCTCGCTGCCGATCCTCTGTATCCCCTGCGGCGTGACGAAGGGTGGACTGCCCATCGGCCTGCAACTGGTCGGCAAGCCCCGGGGCGAGGCCGCCTTGCTGGCGGCGGGTGCGGCGCTGGAGCAGGTCTTTGGCATTGCCGGCCAGCTCCCCATCGATCCGCGATCTCCGCGCTAACGCCGAGCGTTAACCTTCGAAACCGGTCTCAGCGGGCGAAATTGCGGTGCTCCGGGATCTTTTTGCTCCGCAGCGCTGTTTTTAGGCTGCTTGCAGGGCCGACTCCTCAGTCTTATATTGCAGTGCAACAGGCGAATCGGTGCTGGAATGGTGCCGGGGACATGGCGGGAGCGTATGGAAGAGTTACACGGCTATTACCTCGAGGATCTCGAGGTCGGCATGACGGCGATCCACACCAAGACCGTGACGGAAGCCGATGTCGTGCTGTTTGCCGGGATTTCCGGCGATATCAACCCGGTCCATCTCGATAACGACTATGCCAAGGACACTATGTTCAAGGGCCGGATCGCCCATGGCATGCTGACCGCGAGCTTCATCTCCACCGTGCTCGGCACCAAATTGCCCGGCCCGGGCTGCATCTATATCAGCCAGAACCTGAAATTCCGCGCACCAGTTCGCATCGGCGACACGGTCAAGGCCCGCGTTACCGTGACCGCGGTCGACCGCGAAAAGGCCCGGGTCTCGCTGGAGACGGTCTGCACCGTGGGCGAGACGGTCGTGATCACCGGCGATGCCCAGCTGATGGTCCAGCGCCGCGCGGTACCCCAAGCCGCGGAATAGGGCCGCCGAATAGGCTTCTATCCAGCGGCGGACCGGACGCGTTATCTTCCGCCGCCATGCGTATTTTCCGCCATCACAGCGAGATTCCCGTCGAGGCGCGCGGTGCAGCCGTTGCCCTCGGCAATTTCGACGGCGTGCATCTGGGCCACCAGGCGGTGATCGCCGAGGCCGTAAGGCTGGCCGATGGTCTGGGTACGTCCTGTGCCGTGCTCACCTTCGAGCCGCATCCGCGCGAATTCTTCCAGCCTGACAAGCCCGCCTTTCGCCTGACGCCCTTTCGCATCCGGCTGCGCCAGCTGGAAGCCATCGGCGTCGACTATGTCTATCTGCTGGCT
>DASXQK010000288.1:0-7465 GCA_036493015.1 Dongiaceae bacterium
GAAGCGGAACATACCGCTCGAGGGCGACGCGATGGCCGAATTCGCGCTGCGCGAGCTGGTCGAGAAGCGCGGTATCGAGATTGCCGCCTATCAGCCGGACTTTATCGTCCAGCAGGTAATCCTGAACTGCGAGTTCGAGGGCAGCGAACCGCATTTCGAGGAGCGGCTGATTGAAGCCGCGATCGGCAATATCCAGGTCAAGCGCTATCAGCCGCCGAAGGCCGCAGCCGCCTCAGCGCCGCCGCCCTGACGGCGAGGCATAGCGCGCCTTCATCTCTTCGGCGAGGCGCGCTTCCGGCACCAGCTTGTTCCCGCCCAGCCAGATTTCCCGCGCGCGGCCGGCGGTGGGCACACGCTTTGCCTTCTCACCATAGCTCGCATAACCCTGGGCCAGGGTGATGCGGCCTTCACCGGCGCCTCGCAGCGTGATCTCGCCGCAATCCATGAACGGATTGCCCAGCGAGGGATCGGCGACGATGACCTTGCTGCCCATGGGCACGAGGTCGGCAGCACCCCACAGCGTCCACCACCGCCCGGTCCAGTTCCTGGCGCGGCCCGCAGGCGCACCATGCTGGTGAAACTTGCGCAGGATGTGCAAGGCGCCATCCAGCCATGGCCAGGAAGGCCCGTCGGCGGCGTTCGTCAGGATCGATAGGGTCAGGCCGATATCCGGCAGATGGGCGGTGCGGGTGAGGAAACCCTGGAAGCCGCCCGCATGGCCGAACCAGTCAAAGCCAGCTGTCGTGCCGCTCATGGTGCCCAGGCCGTAATAGCGCTCGATAGCCGAGTTCGGATTGCGCCATTGCCGGCGCGTGATCTCCCGCCGGCTTGCCTTCGACAGCAGGCTGCGCGAGGCGGCGGGATCGAGCGAGGAAAAGAAACCGACGAGATCGCCGGCCGTACTGATGAAACCTGTCGCCGGGGCCAGCGCTTTGGTCGGGTTCATGCCGGGGATGACGAGCCGGGGCGCAACCGGCAGGCGTCCCGTATGGCCCCGGGCCATGGCTGCTGTGCGTGGCACCGGCATGTCGGGGTAGGTGTGTTCAAGACCGGAAGGAGCGACGATCGTTTTGGCGATCCAGCGGTTATAGCGCTCGCCGGTGATCGCTTCGATGATCAGGCCCAGCAGGCCGAAACCATGATTGGAATATTTGAAGCGCGTATTCGCCTCGATGACCGGTGCGACGGTCAGGTCACGCCGCAGCTGCTTTTCATCGGCAAACGGCCGGCGGTCGCCCCATTGGCCGCTATCCTCGCCATCGCGGATGAGACCCGCCGTGTGGGAGAGCAGTTGGCTGATGGTTGCCTTGGCCACCGACGGGTGCAGGCCGCTGACAAATTTTCCGGCGGCATCATCCAGCGACAGCCGGCCGCGCTCGCGCAATACCATGATCCCGGCGGCGGTAAAGGTCTTGGAGTGGGAGGCGACACGAAAGCGGTGACGCGGCGTGAGGTCGATGCCGCGCACTGCATCTGCCTTGCCCAGCGCGATATCGAGGACCGGCCGGCCCTTGAATGCCGCGGCGATCGTCACACCCGGCTGTCCGCTGAGGCGCATCTGATGCTCAACCCAGCGCGGCAAGTAGTCCAGCGCTGCACCCTGCCATCGTTCCATGGTTCTCACCTTCGCATCGGCTGACGCCGCAGACGATATCGCGACCCGCCGCCGCAGGTAACGGAATTGTGGCAGAGCCGCGGCCAGGCGCATTTGCCGCGAATTCCGTGCTGAAAATCGGAAAAGCTTCGCAATCTGTAAGCTTCCGTGAAAGCTCCGGCAAAGCGCCGTCAGCGAAACTGCTCGGGACGTACGGGGCAGTATCGCTCGATCCGATGCGACAGCCCTGCCGCATGAAACGGAGACAAGCGATGAAGCTGAAACAACCGGGCGCCTATGGCGCCCCGCTCCACTCCGGCGCCGACGGCGCTTTGCTCAATAAAGTGCCCAAAGTCACCGCCTATTTCTGGATCATCAAGGTCATGGCGACGACTGTGGGCGAAACGGCCGCCGACCTTCTTTCGGTACGGCTGAATTTTGGCCTTACGATCACATCTTATGTCATGAGCGCGTTCTTTCTCATAACGCTGCTCATTCAGTTGCGCGCCAAGCGCTACCGGCCGCCGCTCTATTGGGTCACCGTGGTGGCGATCAGCATCGTCGGCACGCTGATCTCCGACAATCTGGTCGATGGCATGGGCATCAGCCTGGTGACGACCTCCATCGTCTTCGCCGTCATTCTCGCGGTCGTCTTTGCGGCCTGGTATGCCTGCGAGCGGACGCTCTCGATCCACACCATCGTCACCCGCCGGCGCGAGCTGTTCTATTGGGCAGCAATCCTGTTCACCTTCGCCATGGGTACCTCGGTCGGCGATCTGATGGCCGAGCGGCTCGATCTCGGCTATGGCCAGGCGGCCATCGTCTTCGCCGCCATGATCGGCGCGGTGGCCTTCCTTTATTACGCGCTGAAGCTCGACAGCATTCTCTGCTTTTGGGTCGCCTATATCCTGACCCGGCCGCTGGGTGCTTCCACGGGCGATCTGCTGGCCAAGCCTTCCATCGCCGGCGGGCTCGGCTGGGGCACTGTCGCTACCAGCTTCGTCTTCCTGGGCGTGATCCTGGCCCTTGTTTATCTGACGCTCACCCGGACCGACGAGATCGGCATCGCCCCGGCGGAAGCCTGACCGCGACCCATCGCCTTCTTCCGCGACATCTCCCGAACCAACCTGTCAACCGGAAGGAATCGATCATGCGCCATGCGCTGATGAAAACCGCGTTTATTTCCGCCGCTGTCCTGTTTGCCGCCGCCGGCATCGCCCGGGCCGATTGCGAGGGTGACATGTTTCAGCTCGAGCAAGCGATGAAGACGCCCAACCTTTCCGCCGATGGCAAGGCCAGCCTCGACGATGCAGCAGCCAAGGCGACCGCGGCGATGAAAAAGGATGACGACACAGCTTGCCACCAGGCGATTGCCGACGGCATGTCCAGGGCCGGCCTTACCCTGGAATAACGTCCCGGCCCTGGCCGCCGCTACCCTCGCTGTCTATTGTCGCGGGTGGGAAGCGGAGGCTGACTTTGAGACCCGGCTGGTTATCGCCGAGCGTGACCGCCACACCGTGAAGTTCGGCGATAGCCGCCACCAGGCTGAGGCCAAGTCCGCTGCCCGGCGTCGCCCGGCTGCTGTCGAGGCGATAGAAGCGGCGGAACACCTTGTCGTGCTCCTCCTTGGGTATCCCCGGACCGTTATCGGCGATCGTGCAAAGGATGGCGCCAGCTGGCCGCTCCAGCCGCACGGCGATCCGGGTTCCCGCCGGGCAGTGGCGCAACGCATTCTCCACCAGGTTGACCATCATCTGCGTCAGCAGTTCGCGGTCGCCATGAACGCTGACGCCATCGGCGATCTGGCCCGACAGCTCCTGTTTCTGGTCTTCGGCGAAGGCGGCATAGAGATCGACAATAGCGCGCAGCACGCCTGAGAGGTCGACATCGGTGAAGCGCGAGCGCGCCGTGCCGGCTTCGATCTGTGCGATGTGCAGCATGGCGCCGAAGGTGCGCAGGATCTGGTCGGTATCGTCCAGCGTACTGTCCAGAATGCTGGTGTAATCCTCCACTGTCCTGGCCTTGAGGCGGGCGGCCTCCAGGCGTTGGCGCAACCGCGTCAGCGGCGTTCGCAGATCATGGGCAATATCGTTGGTGACCTGGCGCAGCCCCTCCATCAGCGTCTGGATGCGGTCGAGCATTTCGTTCAGGCTGGCGGAGAGCTGGTCAAAATCATCGCCGGTGCCCCGCGTTGGGACGCGGCGCGAAAGGTCGCCGGCCATTATCTCCTGCGCCGTACGGCGCACAGCTTCGACCCGGCGCAGCAGGCTGGCACTCATAACCATGCCGCCGATCAAAGCGAGTGCCGCCATCGCCAGAAGGCCCCAGCCGATGGATCGCGCCATGAATTCGCGTGTTTCCTTCAGCTGGAAAGTGCTCTTCCCCACCAGCAAATAGAGACCGTTCAGTCTCAGCGCCCTGGCGTGGATCGCGTCGTCTTCATCGGCGGCATTGGGCAGCGGCAGATCCTGCCAGCCGAGCCGGGCGGGCTGAGTCGGCAGGTTGCCGGCCAGACGCTGGCCGGAGCCGTCTTGCAAAAGCGTATATGTCGCGCGGTGATTGGGGCCGCCGGCGTGTTCGTTGACGGCGGCAATCAGCCCGGGCAGGCCGCCGGCCGTGCGCGCATCCAGCAGCGCCGACATCTCCGCGTCCACTGACTGCTCGAGCCCGCCGACCATGTAGCTGGCGGTGGCGCCATAGACCACGGCAAAGATCACAAGCACGGAAACGCCAAACAGCCCGACATAAAGCAGTGTCAGGCGGAAGCTGTAGCTTCGCAGCAGACGGGTCATGCGCGCAGGCAATACCCCGCGCCGCGCACCGTGTGAATCAATTCCTGATCGAAGCCGCGATCGACCTTGGCCCGCAGCCGGCTGATATGGGTCTCAACCACCGTGGTCTGGGGGTCGAAATGGAAGTCCCAGACAGCCTCCAGCAACATGGTGCGCGTCACAACCCGCCCTGCGTTCTGCATCAGATATTCCAGCAGCCGGAACTCGCGATGCTGCAGATCGATCTGCTTGCCCTGGCGCAGCACCCGGCGCTTCAGCAGATCCATTTGCAGATCGCCCACCTGCAGCAGCGTGGTCTGGGCATTCAGCGCGGGACGGCGGTAGAGCGCGTTGACGCGGGCGAGCAGCTCGGCAAAGGCGAAGGGCTTCACCAGATAATCGTCGCCGCCGGCATTGAGACCGCTGACCCGGTCGTCGATCCCGCCCAGCGTGCTGAGAAACAGGGCCGGCGTGCTGATACTGGCGGCGCGCGCGGCCTTGACGATGCCGAGCCCGTCGAGGCCCGGCAGCATGCGGTCGACGATCATCACGTCATAGGCGCCGTTGATGGCGAGGAACAGGCCGTCGCGGCCATTGGCCGCCTGGTCGACGGCATGGCCCTCCTCGCGCATACCGTTCACCAGATAGGCCGCGGTTTCGGCATCGTCTTCGATGACCAGTATCTTCATGCCAACATCTTTATGGCGATATCTTCATAGCTGCATGACGCCACCGCCGCCGGCACCTGTCCAGCGAAGCCCGGCAGCGCTGCCCTTACAGTTGCGTAAGGGGCCGCAGCCGGGCTTTGCGCGTCGGTGATCGATCTGGATGGTTTGTTCGAGCGCTTACTTTGCGACGGCCTTGGTTGCCACCATCTTGCCGTTCTTCATGTCGTAAGTGATCTCGACGGTCTGGCCGACCTTGAGCGTCTCGGCTTCCACGCCTTCGGCGAACACGAAGGTCTTGCCGTCGTTCAGCGTGACGGCATCGTTCTTGGTATCGATCTGTGCCACGGTACCGGTATCCGACGCCGCGAAAGCCATGCCGGTCGAGAAGGCAAGGATTCCGCCAGCAATGATGAACCGCTTCATGATGATCAGACGTTTCATATCGTAACTCCTGTGGGATTGGTCGCAGGCGCCGCGATCTCTCGATCGCGTCGTGATCGGGATCTGGCCCCAGCAGCGTGGCATCACCATGGCGCGGGCCATACGCTTTGGTAATCGCGCCGCGAGGTTTACGCGCCCTTGCAACCGAATGCCGTCAACCGCAGAATTTTTGCCGGCTGGACTTGCCGGGAGCGGTCGAGGCATGATGCGCCGCGCCTCCGCCGAGGGGCGAAATGGCCGTTAACCTATGGTTAATATATGCCTTTTTGCCGGGGAACCACGATCGACCAGGAAAGTCACAGGACGGCGAAAACGAGCGGGGCGATCGATCCGCATGTCATGCGCGCAACCGTCGGCGACGATCCCGAGGTGATCCGCGAATTGGTGCAGGAATTCGTGCCCGCGGCCCGCTCTGACATCGCCGAGATTCATGCGGCCATCGGCAATGCAGAGGCCAAACGCGTACGTTCGGCCAGCCACAAGCTCAAGGGCTCATGCGGACTGGTAGGTGCCCACCAGCTGGTCAAGGTCTGTCGCGAGCTGGAGGTTGCCGGCGACATTGCCGACTGGCCGACGATCGGCGCGCTTGCCGCCGGTCTCGATGGGTTGATGCACGACATTGAAGTCGCCGCTGAGGAATATCTTCAAAACAATTAGTTCATGACGGCGTTGCGGCGAAGCGCCGCGCCGCCGCCGATTTTTTCATATGCCGATATAGAACCGAAGGGGGCAGCGATAGTCGTGGCAGCGATTCTGGTCATCGACGACGATCGATTTTATCTCAGCGTAATTCGCCGAATTCTGGAGGATGCCGGCCACCAGGTGCTGGAGACGACCGGTGGCGCCGAAGGTATCGCCCTGTTTCAGGAGAAAAAGCCCGATGTCGTCATTACCGACATTTTCATGCCGGGCATGGATGGCAATGAAGTGATCCGCCTGTTGCGCGGCATGGACAAACAAGTCGGCATCATCGCGGTTTCCGCCGGCGGCGCGTTCTATGACATCGATTTCCTGGAGACCGCAAAAAAACTGGGCGCCGATGCCATCCTGCGCAAGCTCGATCCCAAGGACCGCATCCTGGCGGAGATCGAACGTTTGATCGCAGGTTGAAACCTGGCCGGGGCTTTTTCGTTCGGCCTTGGGCGGCCCCGGTCTGCCCGATTTGTGACACAAGATCTGTAATTTCTGGTCCGGCCAGCCGCCTGACGCCTCAATAGGGCGCTCGCGTAAAGGATTTATTAGTCCTTGTTAAGTCATCCTATACGTCCTGTTGCATAAATAAGGATCGGGAGGGACCGGCGGACGTTATGGCCGGTCCAGGTATGGTGTATTCGGGCGGGCCAAAAAGCGACCGGAGCGTGGCGATCGAGGCTTTGCCGCGCGGCGCCTCTTCTATTGGCGCTGCGGGGAGGCATGGCCTGTGAAACGGCTCCTTCTCGTCGACGACGAACCCGGGACGACTGAGTTCATTCAGACCATCGCCGAAGAAAACGCCCTGTTTGAAATCCGCACGGTCAATCGGGCGGATGACTTCAAATCGGCGTTTCTTGAATGGCACCCCGAGGCCGTGATCCTGGATCTTGCCATGCCCGGTACCGATGGCATTGAGCTTCTGCGCTGGCTGGCGGAAACCGGCTGCAAGGCGCGAATAGCGATTATCAGCGGCTTTGACCGGCGGGTGCTCGAAGCCGCCGGCCGCCTTGGCGAGGCAAGCGGCCTCATCATTTTGGACAAGCTTTCCAAGCCCATCCGTCTTGTCGTCATGCGGCAGGCCCTCCAGCGCCTGGCGGGCCTATGAACCAAATCTCGCCGGCAGATCTGGAGGGGGACTGGGTGCGCCGCGAGCTGAGCAGCGCGTTTGAGACAAACGCGCTCAGCCTGGTCTATCAACCCAAGATCGACCTCAAGACCCGCAAGCTCGCCGGGGTCGAAGCCCTGATCCGCTGGTCTCACCCGCAGCACGGGCCCATTTCTCCCGCCGATTTCATTCC
>DASXQK010000289.1:0-14896 GCA_036493015.1 Dongiaceae bacterium
TCTCTCATCATCTATGGCATCGGCGCCGGCGTGACGCCCGCCTGCTTGTTCGCCTTGCCGGCGACGATCCTGGGCCGCGCCGGCGCACCGACGGCCTTCGGCTATATGATGACGGGGCGCAACACCGGCGTGTTCCTGGGCCCTATTCTGCTGGCCGAGGTGGCCAAGGGTCTTGGCGGCTGGGGCGCGGCCTGGCCGGTGTTCGGCTCGACCACGATCCTGGCGATGGTGGCGGCGATCGGACTCGGCGCGCTGCTGCGCCGGCGCGAGACTTAGGCGATCCCTAGGGTACCAGGCGATAGCCCCCTGGTTCAGTCACCAGGATCTCCGCCTGGGAGGGATCACGCTCGATCTTCTGGCGCAGTCGATAGACATGGGTTTCCAGCGTGTGCGTCGTGACTCCGGCATTGTAGCCCCAGACCTCGCCCAGCAAGGTTTCGCGTCCGATAACCCGAGGGCCGGCGCGATAGAGATATTTCAGGATCGCCGTTTCTTTTTCGGTCAGGCGGATCTTCTTCTTGCTGGATGTATCGAACAGCAGCTTCGTGCTGGGACGAAAGCTGTAAGGCCCGATGGTGAAGACCGCATCCTCGCTCTGCTCGTGCTGGCGCAGCTGCGCGCGCAACCGGGCGAGCAGCACGCCCATGCGGAACGGCTTGGTGATGTAGTCATTGGCGCCGGAATCGAGGCCCAGGATGGTGTCGGAATCCGTATCGGCGCCGGTCAGCATGATGATGGGGGCGCTGACGCCGGCGCGGCGCAACAGGCGGCAGACCTCGCGCCCGTCCATATCGGGCAGGCCGATATCCAGCAGGATGGCATCGAAGCGCTCTTGCCCGGCGATCTCGAGTGCTGCCTTGCCGCAATCGGCTTCCCGGCACTGGAATTCATCGACCAGGCGCAGCTGTTCAACCAGCGACTGCCGCAGCGTCTTGTCATCGTCCACCAGCAACAGCCGCTTATCGCTGGCCGGGCGATCCATGGCGGCTGTCACCGGCATGGCCCCTTGTGCCGCCGGATCCGATAACTACCTGAAGAGGCAGGTCTTTCTTTCATTGGCCCATCGATCAAGGCCGCAAGGCTGCGGCGGGGTTGGACATGACGGCTCAAGGTGAGATAACACCCTCCCATCCGGGGCGCAAGCCGAGGGGGGCCACGTGCCTTCCGCCGCCTGTGCGCCGCTGACGTCAAGGACCCATAAGGCCGATGCCTGATTCGCTTGCCCAGCACCGCGTGATTCCCGGCCGGCGCGCCTTGATGGCGGTGGATCGTGCCATTGCCGAGCTGCGCCGGGGCTCGCCGGTGATTGTGGGCGATGGTGCGGCGATAGCCGTGGTGCTGGCCGCCGAAACGGCGGAACGCGAGCAGTTGGGGCGGTTGCTGGTGCTTTGCGGCGGCTCCGCCTCGCTGGCACTCACGGCCCAGCGGGCGAGCACACTGGGCCTGCTGACGCCGGCCGAAGCGGCGGGCAGCGGCGCGATCGCCACGCTTGCCATCAACGCGGCAAGCGAAGCCGACAGCCTGCGCAGCCTTGCCGATCCGCTGACCGATCGCAGCGCCGTTGGCATCGATCGCTTTCGCCTGGTTGCCGGCGGCGATGTGGCGGCATATGCCCCGGCGGCCATCGAACTAGCCAAGCTTGCGCGGCTGCTGCCCGCCGTGGTGCTGGGGATGCTGCCCACCTCACGCACGGCCGAGATCGCGCGCCGCGAAGACATTCTGACTGTCGGCGTCGGCGATATCGCGGGCTATGAAAGCGTGGCCACGCGCAGCATGGTGCCGGTCAGCGAAGCGAACGTGCCGCTGGCCGGGGCGGAGAATACGCGGATCATCGCCTTTCGCCCCGCCGATGGCGGGGTCGAGCATCTTGCTATCATCATTGGCGAGCCAAAGTCGGATGAACCAGTACTGACGAGGCTGCATTCTGCCTGCCTCACCGGCGATCTGCTGGGCAGCCTGCGCTGCGATTGCGGCGACCAGCTGCAGGGCGCCATCGCCGAGATCGCTCGCCAGGGCAGCGGCGTGCTGCTTTACCTGGCGCAGGAAGGCCGTGGCATCGGCCTGGTGAACAAGCTGCGTGCCTATCGACTGCAGGATCGCGGGGCCGATACCGTAGAGGCCAATCTGCAGCTTGGCTTCGAGGCCGATGAGCGCATTTATCTGCCCGCCGCCGAAATGCTGCGCCAGCTGGGTTTTCCCGCCGTGCGGCTGATGACCAATAATCCGGAGAAGGTCGCAGGGCTCGCGCGCTCCGGCATCGAGGTGGTGGAGCGCGTGCCGCATATCTTCCCCGCCAACCGCCATAATGAAGGCTATCTGGAAACCAAGGCGACGCGCTTTGGCCACATGTTCTGACGCAAGCCAGGGTTCTTCTGCACGGGGCGCGGTTTTCTCACGGGATCGACGGATGGAATTGATCGTAGTGGCGAATGGCAAGACGGGCGGGTGGGAAGCGCGCTGGGGCGAGCGGCTGATGCGCGCAGCCATGGGGCCTGCGGGACCCGCCAGCGCCAAGCGCGAGGGCGACGGCACGTCGCCCTCGGGGCGCTTTCCTTTCCGCTATCTCATGTATCGGCCGGACCGGCTGCGGCCCGTGCCAACAGGCCTGGCGCAGCGCCCGCTTTCGCCGGCGGATGGCTGGTGTGACGATCCGGCGGATGTACTCTACAACCGGCCGGTGCGCCTGCCCTATCCTGCACGCCATGAACGGCTGTGGCGCGATGATGAGGTTTACGATCTGATCGTCGTGCTGGGCCATAACGACGATCCGGTTATTCCCGGCGCGGGTAGTGCTGTCTTTCTGCATGTAGCCCGGCCGGATTTTAGCCCGACATCGGGTTGCATCGTTCTGTCCCGCGAAGATCTTCTGGCGGTGCTGGCGAGTGCCGGTCCCGGTGATCATCTGTCCGTTCTGCCCGGCTGAGCGCCCGCGCCAGCGGACGATATGACAACGGGCGACAGGACAGCCCCACCTCCAGCGTCTCTGGGCCGGGCAATCCAGCTGCATCAGGCAGGACGCATCGCCGAGGCGCAGCAACTGTTTCAGCGGATACTCCTGGACGATCCGCGAAACCTGCCGGCCCTGCAGCATTTGGCAATTATTCATGCCAATCGCGGCGAATTCACGGGCGCGCATGCACTTTTCCAGCGCGCGGCGGAGGTTGATCCGGATAGTGCCGAGGCCCACAGCAATCTCGGCCGGGTATTAAGCGCGCTCGGCCGCCATGGCGATGCGGTTGCCAGCTTCAATCGGGCGCTGGCACTGCGGCCGGGCATGGTCGAGGCTGAGTTCAATCTGGGCTCCCTGCACTACAAACTGGGGCAGCGGCCGGCGGCAGCGGTGCATTTGCGCCGGGCGCTGGCGCAGCGCCCGGACTTCTGTGAGGCGATCTGTTTGCTCGCCATTGTTTTGCAGGAACAAGGCGGCCTTCAGGAGGCCCGGCGGCTGTTGTCGCAAGCCATCGCCGCGGCGCCACGTAACGCCCTGCTTCACCATGCCCTTGGCCGCCTGCTGATCAGCGAGGGCGATTTTGGCGACGCGAAGGCGAGCCTCGACGTTACGATCCGGCTGAATCCGAGCTGGGCCATGCCGTATTACGATCTGTCGCAAATCCACCACTTTGCTGCGTCGGATCCGCTGATCGCCGCCATGGAGCGACTGCTGGAGAATCAACAGGCCCTCAGCCTTGATGGCCGGGTGGGACTGCGTCTGGCGCTCTACAAGGCGCTCTGCGATACAGGCGCCGACGAAGGCGCCTTTTCTCACCTGCTGGCAGCAAATGCCGCCCGGCGCAGCACGGTCACCTACGATCCCGGCGCGGCCGAAGAACGCGAACGGTCGATCCGGCAGGTGTGCTCCTCTTCCCTCATCGCCCGGCATGCCGGGCGCGGGCACTCCTCGCGCCTGCCGATTTTCATCGTCGGTTTTCCACGCTCCGGCACAACCCTGCTCGAGCAAATTCTTTCCAGCCATCCTGCGGTTCATGGTGCCGGCGAGATGACGGACATCGCCACCATGGCGAGACAGCATGAGGCGGGTTTCGCCGAGGCCAATTCATCGTTGTTCGCCTCTTTGGGAGCGGGATATGCGCAACGTTTGGCGCAGTTGGCGCCGTCGGCCGCGCGCGTCGTCGACAAGATGCCGATCAATTACCGCCATCTGGGATTAATTCACCTGGCCTTACCGGAGGCTGCGATTATTCATGTCCGGCGCGAGGCGATGGATTGTTGCTTTTCCTGTTTTGCGAACGATTTCGGCGATCGCCAGCCGTTCTCCTATGACATGGCGGAGCTTGGCCGGCGCTATCGCGGCTATCGCACCATGATGGAGCATTGGCGCCGGGTCCTGCCGCCGGGGCGCCTGCTGGAGATGGATTACGAGGCGCTGGTGGGCGATTTGGCGGGCGAGGTCCGGCGCGTGCTCGATCATTGTGCCCTGCCGTGGGAGGAGCGCTGCCTCGAATTCCACAAGACCCGGCGGACCGTATCGACCCAGAGCCAGACCCAGGTGCGCCGCCCGCTCTATGCGTCGTCCATTGGCCGCTGGCGACGGTTCAAGGCCGGATTGCAGCCTCTTGCCGATGCGCTGGCGGACGCAGCCGACTAGGGGGCCGCTACAGATCCGCCCGGCGCGTAGGGGCCGAGGGCCTTGAGCAGCGGACCCAGATGCTGCTCGTAGCGCCGCCAGCGGTGAATTGCGCCACCGTGAATCGGCGAGCGCAACTGGCTCAGGCTTGCCGTCAGTACCGGCCTGGGGTTTTCGTGAGGCCTCAGGCAGCGAGGATCCCATGGCAGCCCACAGGCTGCCAGCAGCCGGCGGATTTGCGGTTCGGGATCGCGCACCAGATCCTCATACACCACGTCGATGACGCGGCCAGGCAGCACCCGATGCCAGTAATTCATGACACGGCGGTATTCCTGGTAATGCCGACCCAGAAATTCCAAGTCATACGTCGTCTCGTTTCCCGTGTAGAAGCTGCGTTTGTAGCAGCCAAGGCAGGTGTCCACGGGATCGCGCACTGAGTGGATGATAACGGCATTGGGCAGGCAAAGATGGATCATGCCGATATGCATGAACAGGCCGGGCATTTTGCTGATGATGCGCTGGGCCTTGAGCGCGAGCGGGCGGACCGCCTTCACATAGTCGGAGCCAAGGATGCGAAAATGCCGCGGCCGTGGCTCGCTGGGTGCCATGATGCCCAACGCATCCCGGCGATAGTAGCCTTCGAAGGGCCATTGACCGGCGATGCACGTTTCATGAAACGCCGCGATCTCGCCGGCGCCGTGGACAGCGGGATGACTCGCAAGGATGTGCTCGATAAGACTGCTGCCGGAGCGCGGCATGCCGAGGATGAATACCGGCAGGCTCGAAGGGTGGCCGAGGCCGGCATAGCGCTGCAAAAGCTCGGCGCTGAATGTCGTTTCCGCAAACCCGCGCGCCTCGACGATTTTCGCCATCGCTTCTTGCGCCGACAGATAGCGCGGGCGGCGCTTCTGCGACATGATCGAGACTGGCACATGGGTAGCGTCGCCCAGACTCTCGCACACAAGTCTGTTGGCGCCGGCCAGCCAGGCGAATTCCTGATCGAACTCGCCGCGGGATTCATGTATCGCAGCCAGCGCAAAACCGGCATTCGCACGCTCTCTTTTTGAGGCGCCTGCATCGCCGATCGCCTCGCGCAGAAATTTCAGGTGGCCGTCGCTCAGCAGGCGGGGCGATAATTCCGCAAGCGCCAGATAGGCAGCCGTGTTGCTTGGGTCGATCTCGATCAGGCGAAGCTGCGCATCCGCGGCCTCCTCACGCCGGCCGAGAATGGCAAAAGCCGTCGCCAGTTCGCCGAGCGTGCCTGCCAGGTCTGGCTGCAAGGCGAGGGCGGCCTGGAATGAAGCGATGGCCTCTTCGAACCGGCCCATATGTTCATAGGCAAGGCCCAGAAAATGGCGTGGATCCGGAGCATCGGGCATGAGCGTTGCGGCCTGGCCGATGGCCCGGAGCGCCGACTCCAATTCACCGCGCTGAAGCGCGATGACACCCAGGATATTCAAAGCGGCGGCATCGTGGGGCGCCAGGCGTAGCGCTTTCTCGACGGTGGTCTTCGCCTCGTCGAGACGATCTTGAAAGAGAAATTTTTCGGCATCGGCGCAATAGGCGCGAACCAGCGCGGCCTGCCCACTGCTTGGGGCAGCCGCTTGCAAATTATCCGGCGTGGATGGCATCGCGGCGGTTTAGCGGCGAGCGGGCCGGACTGTCAAGTCTGGCCCAGTATCGCGCATCGTCAGGCTGTGGGCGTCTTCTCCCGCCGACCGAAAATGGCGCTGCCGACCCGCACGTGAGTTGCCCCCCGGGCAATGGCGATCTCGAAGTCGCCGCTCATGCCCATACTGAGCCCGGGAACCGAGTGACGGCGTGCGATGTCGGCGAGAAGATCGAAATGCGGGTTCGGGTCGTCGGCGACCGGTGGAATGCACATCAACCCGACCACGGGGAGATTCAGCTTACCCCGGCATAGATCGATGAAGCGATCGGCATCCGCCCGCGGAATCCCGGCCTTCTGTGGTTCGGCCCCGGTATTGATCTGGATAAAGCAGTCAAGCCTGCGTGACTGGCGCGTCATTTCCTGCGCCAGGATGCTGGCGAGCTTTTCCCGATCGACCGATTCGATCACATCGAACAGCGCAACTGCATCCGCGGTCTTGTTGGTCTGAAGCGGCCCGATCAGATGAAGCTTGATGCCGGAAACGGCCTGGCGAAGCATCGGCCACTTTCCTGCCGCCTCCTGGACTCGGTTTTCGCCAAAGACGCGTTGACCTGCTTCCAAGACAGGCTCGATCGCCGGCGCTTCTTTGGTCTTGGAAACGGCAACCAGCGTGATAGCGGCTGGATCTCGGCCGGACCGTTTCGCGGCTTCGGCAAGGCGCCGGCGTACATCGGTCAATCCGCTGATATCAGGCTGCGCGGCCATGGCCAGGTATTGGTTGATGTCGCGCCGTTCAGACAAACGACGCAAAAGAAGAAGGGGGAGCGGCGAACCGCTCCCCCTGAAGATCGCCAGTACGGTTGATTAGAAGTTGACCGCCGTACCGATATCGATTTCGTAAGCGTTGACGTCGTTCATCGGCCCGTAAGTCGTCGGCGGGGTGCTGAAGCTGGTGTCCGACCGCGTCCATGCAACCTGGCCTTCGAGCGAGATGCCCGGGCCGAGTGCATAAGCGGCGTTCAGGGAAACGCCCGTATATGTGGCGTGTCCACCACCGTCACCACCCACGTCGTAGTGATTGTACAACCCTTCGAGGCCGATCGAGATGGCATCCATCGTATAGCTGCCACCGGCCGTGATCATGTAGGCGTCGTCGCTCGAAAGCGTGTGATTGGTCCCGATCGTGGTCTTCACACCGCCGTAGCCTGCGTTGGCGTAGTTGTTCACGTACTGGCCCGATGCGCCAACCGCCCAACCACCACCGAAGCCGACCTGGAAGCCGGCCTGATACATGGACGGCTTGTTGGAGATGTCGTTGGCGTTGTCGCTGTTGGACGTCTTGCCGGCGAGCGCCCATTCACCCGAGATACCGGCCGACAGGGTAATCCCGCCGCCGAAGTCATGGTTGAAGTTGACGCCAGCGGACAGGAAGTCATGGAGCTGGCCGCCACTAGTGGCGGCGCGGCCCACGCCGAAGGTGCCGCCGTTGCCACCAGAACCACCAGCTGAACGGATGTGGTCAGGCGCAAATGACACGGCGAAGTTGAACCCGCCGAAGGTCGGCGAGAAGTAGATGATCTTCGTGCTGCGGGTCTCAAGGCCGAAGCAAGTGCCGGCTCCGGAAACCGTCGTCGGCATATAGGTGCCAAGAGTACCGTTGAAGTTTGCCTTACCAGCGTTGCTGAACGTCTCATTCGGGCTGTTCAGGCCAAAGTTGGCCGTCACATTGCCCGGATCGCCGACGCACATGGACTGGTAAGCAGAGTTCGCGTCACCGAAGCGAACCTGGCCGAACTTGCCGCTGACATCCATGTAAGCGCGGTTGATGCGGGCAGGCGCATTCGACGTAACCTTGTTGCCACCGCCTGCATTCAAGCCGACCAACACGTCAACGGTGATGCCGTTGTCGAGAGTGGTCGAACCCGTGAAGTTGACACGGACTTCCTGGCGGAAGGCGACGTTATTGCGGCCATTCAAACCTGCGCCGCGATTTGGATTGATCGAGGGGAAACTTTGGCTGGTATCGCTGCCGAAGCTCGCGCCAATAGCGCCACGATAGTAGCCGGTAATCCCGAGTTTCAGGCCCGACGCAGCATCCGCTTGTCCCGCTACGATCGTGGCGGCGACAAGGGCTGTCGTTCCGTATAGTGCTTTCTTCATTACGAAGGTTCCCTTCTCTAAGTGCTGAACCGGAAGCCCTAGGAGCAGCCGATTCGTTGGTTTAGAGCCCCCTTTTGTGGGCCCCGTCGCGGCCAGAGACGACAAGCCCCCATTGATGGATGCCGTCAGTACGTCACGATGGCCTTTAACGCCGCCATCCTTAGCCGTTGAGAGGTTGAGGTCAAGCAGTCCGGCCAGACAATGGTGTCTTTTGGGCGAAACTGTGGCGAAAACGCAACGCATCCCCAAACCCCCTGCCGCGAAATGAAATATTTGCAGTGTGGTTTAAATCAATATGAGAACAATCAAGGAACGCATTGTGGCGCGCTTAGTCCTGCTTCGGCACCGGCGCTGTGCTGGAGGAAGCCGGCCTGGATTTCAGCCCCTATCACACTGAAAAGTTTGACATAAGAGGCTGCGCCGCCTTATAGCCGCTGCCTCCGATCGCAGATGTATTGCAAAATTCCGCACCAGAGACGAGGCTCGTGCCATGGCCGGTCAGGATCTCCACAAGATCGCGATGAAGGCCTATGCCAAAGGCGATCTCGCCACGGCGCAGCGCTTTTACGAAAAGCTGATCCGCCTGGCGCCAGGCGATTTCAATGCCTTGCACATGCTGGGCGTCATCCGGGCAGGACAGAAGCGTTTCAAGGAGGCCGAAAACCATATTGCCAAAGCGCTTTTGTACGGGCGCAGCGCGGAGGCGTTGAGCAATCACGGCAACGTGCTTTCCGAACTGGGCCGCCACGAAGAAGCCGTCCGTCAGTTAACTCAAGCGACCCTAATCAACCCGCGATCGGCGCAAAACCACTTCAATCTCGGCAACGCCCAGGTCAAAGCCACAAACCTTTCGGCCGCGACAAAGGCATTCGGAACGGCAATTTCATTGCAGCCGGATTTCACCGAGGCCTTGCAGAATTATGCCGACGCGCTCCGCGAACTTGGCCGCCCAAACGAGGCACTCGCCCTGCTGAAACGCGCCCTCGCACTTCGCCCGGACGATGCTGAATTACAAATCGTCTTTGGCAGTCTCCTGCAGGAGATCGGTGCGATCGAGGAATCGAAGCAAGCGATGGCCAATGCCCTGCGGCACGACCCTTCAGCCGTTGCCGCTTACTATCATCTGGCACGAGCCGAAAAGATGGGCCCACAAGACAGCTTGCTGGCCCGCATGGAGGCGCTGGATGCCGACCGCGATTCGGTTTCCGCTAAATCGCGCGCCATGCTGGATTTTGCCCTGGCGAAAGCCTACGACGATATAGGCCGCTATGAGGACTCGTTCGCACGGCTGAGCGAAGCCAATCGCCTGGTCCGGGGTGAGGTCCCATACGACGAGGCGGGAGAGCGCCACCGGCTCGAGCGCCTGCGCGATGCCTTCACCCCCAAGCTGTTCGAAGGTAGTGAAACTTTCGGTTGCTTGTCCGAGGCACCGGTTTTCATCGTCGGCTTCCCGCGATCCGGCACCACGTTGACGGAGCAGATCCTTGCCAGCCACCCGGCGGTACATGGCGCGGGAGAGAAATCGATCCTGTCCAATCTGGTTTCATCGAACATCGTCCGGCTCGAGCGCGCCGGCAGGACGGCCCTGACGTTCCCGGAAAGCGTCGCGGAACTCCCGAAGGAGCGCTTCCGGCTTGCCGGCGACCAGTACGCAAGGGAATTGGGAGAAGTTGCCCCGGGGGCTTTGCGAATCACGGACAAATTGCCAGCGAACTTCATGTTCATCGGATTTATCCGGATGATTCTGCCCCGCGCCAGGATCATCCATGTCAGGCGCAACCCGATGGATACCTGCCTCTCTTGTTATTTTCAGCGCTTCCGCAAAGATAACATCCCCTTTTCCTACGAGCTCGGACAGCTCGGCCGCTATTACAGGATGTATCTCGACTTGATGACGCACTGGCGGCACGTTCTGCCCGCGGGCTCGTTTGCCGAGGTGCAATACGAGGATCTGGTGGGCGAGCTCGAAGGCGAGGCGCGGCTCATCGTCGAATTTTGCGGACTTCCCTGGAACGATCGCTGCCTTTCCTTTCACCGGACCGAGCGCTCGGTGCGAACGGCCAGTGTCGCCCAGGTTCGTCAGCCTCTCTACCGTTCGTCGATTGCACGTTGGCGACGGTATGAAAAGTTTCTGGCGCCCCTGATAGAGGCCATCGCGGAGCCGCTTGAGCCGCCACTCGCCGCTGCTTCAACGCCATCATGAACAGCGGCGTTTCGCAAAATGTGTCGCCGCAGCAAATGGAGTTGCTGCAACGGGGCATGAAGGCCCACCGCGCCGGCGATATGGCTGCGGCCGAGCGCCTCTACAAGAAATTTACCAAGGCGGCGCCGACCAACCCCCACGGTTTGATGCTGCTGGGCGTGCTGTACGCGCAAAGCCGGCGCTTCGAGGATGCGGAGCGGCGTCTGGCGCAAGCCGCGGCTATATCGCCAAGTCCCGAGATACTGAACAACTATGGCGCCGTTCTTATCGAACTGCGCCGATTGCCGGAGGCAATCGCCAGGCTGGAACAGGCGGTGCGCGTCAAACCGGACTACGCCGAGGCGCACTACAATCTCGGCAATGCCTTGCGGCAATCCGGAGAGACACAGCAAGCGATCCGCGCCTTTCGCCAGACACTCGCGCTCAAGCCCGGCTATGCGGCGGCGCTGCAAAATCTGTCCGATTCGCTGCGCGACACGGGCGAATATCGGCAAGCGGTCGATTGCATGCACCAAGCCATCGCGCTCCAGCCGGCCAATGCAGCGCTTCAGAATAACCTTGGTATTGCGCTGCGCGAAACCGGCGAACTGGACGAGGCACGAAGGGCATTCGACCGCGCCATCGCGCTGGATGGCCGCCTCGTTCATGCCTACTACCACCGGGTGCGGACCGGAACCGTTGCACCAGGCGACACCATCATCACCGCGATGAAAAATCTCAAAGCGGGCGGCGCCAGCCTGGATGGAAGCGAGCGCGCGACACTGGGTTTTGCGCTCGCCAAGGCCTATGACGATGTGGGCCGATACGATGAGGCCTTTGCCCATCTCCTCGAGGCGAACAAACAGACGCGCGCTGTCGTCGACTATGATGAACCGGCCGAATTGCACGGCTTCGATCGGCTTCAGGCCAAATTCAGCGTGCCCTTCATTGCCGCGCGCGCAGGCGAGAATCCCTCCTCGGAACTCCCGATATTCGTCGTTGGATTCCCGCGCTCCGGCACGACGCTGACGGAACAGATACTGGCAAGCCACCCATCCGTCCACGGGGCCGGCGAGCTGGGACTTCTGAGGGAAATTATTTATGAAGGCGGCGACCCGCTCCAGAACGGCACGCCCGAGTCCGACCGCCCCAATCTGGAGCGGCTCGGCGGCCTCTACCTGGAGCGCCTATCTCGCCTTGCGCCGGCCGCCCCGCGCATAACCGACAAGAACCCGGGCAACGGCCCGCTGATTGGCTTCGTTCATCTGATGCTGCCGCGAGCCAGAATCATTTATGTCAGCCGTGATCCCCTCGACGCCTGCGTTTCGTGCTTTTCGCAGCGCTTTGCCGCCAACAGTTCCGCTTTCTCTTACGATCTTGGCGAACTTGGCCGCCGGTACCGGCGCTACGCCGAAATCATGAATCACTGGCTGATAACCCTGCCGCCCGCCTCGGTCTTGCCCGTGCGCTATGAAAGCCTGGTCATGAATCTCGAGCAGGAGGTCCGCCGCATGCTCGATTATTGCGGACTTGCCTGGGACGATCGCTGCCTCGAATTCCACCAGGCGGACCGCTCGGTGCGCACGGCGAGCGCCACGCAGGTGCGTCAGCCCCTTTATGCATCCTCCATCGGCCGCTGGCGGCGATACGAAAAACACATGGCTCCGCTGATTGCGGCGCTCGGCGACGTTACGCCTCAGAGCTAGGGTCGAGCGCTTGCCCGGCGTCTCAAGGTCGCTGTCAGCAGACAGCGTCGCCCGGCCGAGACCGCAGCCAGCTGGCGCAGCAGCGTGCCGGCATGCACGATCGCTCCCCCAGGCCCCGGCTGATAGCGATGGGGGCCGAATTCCGGAAACGATATCTCGCCGCCGGAGTATGCAGCGGCATCGAGGTCGACGAGCAGATAGAAGGGCCGTCCCTCCACCGCCGGATCGTTGATCGCGCGCCCCTTATCTGCCGCCGAGGCTGGATCGCCCCAGCGTAGCGCCAGGTCTTCGAACGTGAAGTCGTCGAAGGAAAAGGCCTTTTCCACTTCAGGCCCGATGCGCCGTATCAGTATCTTCCTCACGTGTTCGCTCAAAGCTTTGTCGGCGATCGGGGCCGATCCGCCAGGCGTCCCGCTGGCGGAAATCTGTTCGACCAGTTTGCTGCGATCCGCCGGCTCGAGCACGGCCGGCAGCATCAGGATTGGCGCCACCTGGCCCAGCTTCTGCGGTTCGTCGCTGCTCATGGTCTGTAAAACTCCCAATGCCCATATCGCCTGGCCGGCGGTATTGCCGCGAGCCGCTAAAATCCGTTGATTGCTGTCCAGCACGAAACAGGCCGTGCCGGCCAGCGGGAATTGCGCGGCACTGCGCAGGCCCAGATTTACCACACCCTTGATGTCGGCCAGCCAGGCGGCATGCTCGGGGATGATCTTCGACACCATCTCGAGGGATTCGATGCCATCATTCGAGACGATGAAAAGATCGGCGCCGGCAGCGCGGATGGCGGCGGCCTGCCCAGCCAGCTCCTTCACCTCGTCCCACTGATCCTGCATGGCGGTATTGGCCGCCATGAAGAATACCGCCGGCGCGCCGGTGACGCTCTGATAGAAAAAGCGCAGCGTGCCCTTGGGATCCGGCAAGACGAAGTCCGGCATGCGGTCGCCGGCGGCCAGAAGCCGCTCGCCGGGCGGCGGCCGGTTACTTGCTTCCGATGCGCCGCCAGGTCCGGCGTTGCTGTCCGCGTTCATGAGTGGAGTCTTCCTGAATTCAAATTCGTGGCGCCGGCAGGCTGATGGCAATCCGCTTCAGGCCAGCGCCTTGGCAGATTCTGCCTTTGCCGGCCAATCCTTGACCGGCCAATAGCCAAACCGGCGCATCTGCTTTTCGTGAACGGCCACGACAGCTTCGACCTGGGCGGGGGTTAGCACATTGCGCCAGCCGCCGGCCTTGCCCTGGCGGAAGAAATACTTCGACTTCTCCGAGCGCTCCTGGAAACCGGCCTTTTCCTCGAGCTTGCGCAGGGAATCGAAGGATGAGTGATCGATCGCGCGCTGCAGGCGCTCGCGGCTGACCTGCAGGCGCAGAAACTGGGTCAGTCCCGCGAAAGCCTCCAAAGGCCGCTGACTCATGTCTTCGTAGCGCATCACATGCAGGCCGGGCGAAGGATTGGCGGTCCAGCTCTCGACATGGCGCGACCAGGAGCAGTGGATTTCGTAGGCGAACTTGCCGCTGCCCATTTTCAGCTCTTCGATTGCCGTATTCGCGATGGATTCGTCGATGCTGAATCCGTAGTGGTCGGCGTGGCTGACGATCATGTCCAGCGGGTTGCGTATGACGTAGATCGCGCCCGCGGTGTGCTCCATGTAATGCAGCGGCCGCCCGAGATAATCGACCAGGGCGTTGTGGGTCTTGACGAAAATGTTGTCCGGCCCCGTACGCGTGAACATTTCCTGCACCTTGGGTCGCAGGACCGCGATCTCCTCGTCGGTCATCTCCTTGACCGGTTTGCGCAGGAATTTCTGGTAACTCGGGCCATGGCTGTCGCCCATGGAATAGTCGGTCATCTTGTCGAGCGAATAGGCTTCCTTCGGATCGCGCAACAGGTTGTGCAAAAAGGCGCGCAGCCAGGTGTTGCCCGATTTCGGATAGGAGGCGAGCCAGATGATCTTGCCCATGGCGGGTGCGGCGAAATGTTGCGGACGGGCAGGTGATTACGGCAAATCCGGCGCATATGCAAAGCGAAAGCAAAGCAATAGCGGGGCCTTTGCTTGACCGGTTTGCTTGACCGGGGGGGTGAGTTTTGCTTAGGTCTGCTGCTTGGGCCACCCGATGTGCGTCGCCCAGGGAGAAGCATGTGATTTCAAGCTCCGCCGACAGCCAAAGCCGTCGCTGGCTGCGCGCAGCCCTGGCCCTGCCGGCCCTTGCCGTGGTCTGGACCCTGGCCGGTTGCGGGCCCGACGTGCCGATCGAGGACAAATACCCGATCGAGCGCCTGCCGGGCGACAGCAAGGCTCGCTATGCCAACCCGCCGAGCGTTTTTGGCAGCGGCGGCCTGTTCGGCGGTGGCGATGCGGGCAAAAATAGCGATTCCGGCAGCGGCCTTATCGGCGTCAACAGCCTGCTCTGGCGCGCTTCGCTGGATACCGTTGCCTTCATGCCGCTGGTCTCGGCCGATCCCTTTGGCGGCGTGATCATCACCGATTGGTACACGCCGCCGGCCACGCCGACGGAACGCTTCAAGGTCAATATCTACATCCTGGGCCGCCAGCTGCGCGCCGACGGCATCAAGGCCTCGGTTTTTCATCAGGTGCAGCAGGGCACCGGCTGGATGGACGCGCCGGTGGCGCCGAACACGGCAACCGACATGGAAG
>DASXQK010000290.1:0-3380 GCA_036493015.1 Dongiaceae bacterium
TTTAATGGTTTCCGACCAGTAACCCGGCGATGGAGAAGAAGCGCTAACGCTCCGCCATCAGCCGCTTCATAGCAATCGTCGCCGCGCGCCAGGGGGAACTGCGACATGGCTCAAGACCTGCAATCTCGAATCCAAGCGATGTTTGCCCGCGATCGCCTGTTCGCGACGGGCTTCGTCATCGCATTGTGGATCACCATCATCTTCGTGATGCTCGCCGTGCGCAGCTATCTCAGCAGCGGCGTCGAAATCGTCTGCTGGATCGCGGCTGCCTTGCTGCTGCTGTTCAACACCGCGTCCATCACCGCGATGATCCGCCACTACGGCAATGACAAAGAGCACATCTACGGGGTCGATATCCGGCATCTCGACGCCGGGCGTTGATGCGCTAATCGGGAGATCCACATGGTCACGAAGTACAACCCGCCAAAACAAAGCATCGCGGGGCAGCTTTTCGATGTCGCCTTCCTGCTGGCCCTGGTGTTCGGTTCCTTGTTCCTGCCGATCTGGCTGAAGATCGCCGTCCCATCGCGCGTGGAAAAGCTGCCCGACGGCGTCACCTATACGACGGCGGCGGATGGAACCAAGACCTGGACCGGGCTCAGCTGGGAAAAGCTGAATCAGAATCCGGTGATGCAGGCCCAGTGGGAGAAGCTGGGATACACCCAGGAATCGGCCGCCGCGATCATCACCCAGCCCTTCGACTACACGATCGATACATCGGGCGTGGTGATAACCGCGGTGGTCATCCTGGGTTATTTCATCTTCATGCTGGTGCTGTCGGAGAAGGAATACAAACAGGTCATCGCCGAAAAGTTCGACTGAGAAAACAACCGGCGTAGGCAAGCAACGCCTCTAGCGACGGGGGAGAACGATCATGTGGAACATCCTGGGTCCTTTAGCGTGGGCCATATCGGCGCTCATCCTGCTGTGGATGGTGTGGGACTTTTTCAAGGTCAACATGGGCTACAGCGAAGATGTGCTGCTGAGTTCGCGCGAGGGCGTCGACGAATTGTTTGCCGATAGCGGCAAGCCGAAGGGGCATTGAGCATGAGCGAACAGGTAGCAGGCCAGAAACCCCAGCAGATCAACCTTCTCAAGGTCCTTGGTCCCGTCCATGTCTGGGCGCTGGGCGTGGGCATCGTGCTGGTCGGCGAGTTCATGGGCTGGAACTATGGCGTAGGCAAGGGCGGCGCGCTCGGCTCGCTCATCTCCTGCTGGGTCATCGGCCTGCTCTATACCTGCGTGGCCATGATCGATTCTGAGATCACCTCGACCGTGGCGGCGGCCGGGGGGCAATACGCCCAGGCCAAGCACACCATCGGGCCGCTGATGGCCTTCAATGTCGGGCTCTATCTCGTGCTCGCCTATACGATGCTGGAAGCGGGCGACGTCCAGGTCGCCGGCCAGCTGCTGCAGATCGGCGCCAGCGAACTGGGCCACGACATTCCCTGGGAGCCGTTCACCATTTTGTGCCTCGCCATCCTGGCGCTGCTGAATTATCGCGGCGTGTTCATGACGCTGACGGTCAATTTCGTCATCACCGCCGCAGCCTTCGTCTCGATCCTGATTCTGTTCGTGGGCGTGGAGCCGTGGAACCCCACGGCAATCCTGCTGCACAAGGATCTGCTGACCCAGCTGCCCTATGGCTGGATCGGCGTGCTGGCTTCGCTGCATTTCGGAATCTGGTTCTATCTCGGCATCGAGGGCACCTGCCAGGCCGCGGAGGAAGTCCGCTCGCCCGGCCGCGCTTTGCCGCTGGGCACCATGACCGGCATGATCACGCTGCTGATCGCCGCCGCCCTTACCTGGTATGTCTGCTGCGGCATGCTGCCCTGGGAATACATCGGGTGGGACGCTGAATTGGCGCCCCTGTTCGATGCCGCTCGCGTCACCGCCAGCCCGACGCTGATCGTGATCCTGTTCGTCGGCACGCTGTTCTCGGCCATCGCCTCTGCCAATGGCTGCATCAACGACGCGGCGCGGGCCTGGTTCTCCATGGGCCGCGACCGCTATCTGCCGGCCTGGTTCGGCGGCGTGCATCCGCGTTACCGCACGCCGTTCCGCTCCATCCTGTTCCTGATCCCGATCGCGGCGATCTTCGCGCTCTATATCCCACTGGCCCAGATCATCACCTTCTCGATTCTCTCGGGCCTGCTGAACTACACCTTCATGCCGATCAACATGTACAAGTTCCGCCGCATGTGGCCGCTGGGCTCGATCCAGCGCGGCTATGAGCATCCCTTCCATCCGCTGCCGGCGATCGTGCTGCTGACGCTGTGCATCGCGACCTTCTTCGCTGTCTATCTGGGATATGGGCGGCAATTGCTGGCGATGGTCGCCTTCTACGTCATCGCCTCGCTCTGGTTTGCCTTTTATCGCTATCGCTATGTGCGCCGTGGCGACCAGTTCACCATGCCCTGGCCGCGGCCCAAGGGTTATTAGGCGAACTGACGCCTCAAGGCGGTATAATTCCCCCACTCAGGCCGGCGCCGTGAGCATACGGCGCCGGCTTTTCTTATCCGGGTGAAACCGCTTGCGCTGGGATATCGTCATTGCCGTATTGGCCGCGTTTGGCTGCCTCGCCTGGCTTTACCGCCGCGACCGCCGCCGCCACGGCCAGCAACGCGCCCGGTTCTTTGCCGATTGCCTGGGCATGTTCGAGCGCTATCGCGTCACCCAGGACGACATCTACTTCCCCGTTCTGGAAGGCAATTACCAGGGCTGCAGTTTTCGCCTCGAGCCCATCGTCGATCATGTGGTCTTCCGCAAGATCCCCTCGCTCTGGCTCAAAGTCACACTGGTGGCGCCGACCCGCTTCAGCGGCGTCTTCGACCTGCTGATGCGACTGCAGGGCAGCGAATTCTATTCGCCCTTTGGCGATCTGCCCGATCGCCTGGCGCGGCCGGCGGGCTGGCCCGCCGATTGTGCGATTGCCAGCGACGATCCGCAAAACATGCCGCCGTTCGATGTGATCGCCCCGCATATCCGCCTGTTCGCCGATCCGCGCATGAAGGAGATGCTGGTGACCCCGCGCGGTGTCCGGCTGGTCTATCAGGTCCAGCAAGCCGAGCGTGTCCATTACATGGTCTTGCGCCAGATTGAATTCGCCCAGGAGCGTCTGCCGGCGAGCCTGGCCACGGCCTTGCTGAATGCCGCGATCGATCTCTACCGGTCGGTCGCCGCACCCGATGGCGCGCCGGTTGTCGCCGATCACCCTCAGAACTGAGGCAAGCCATGCGAGCCGCCGCGCGCCCGCCCTTGCATCCCTATAAGATCCTGGCGATAGCCGTCGTCCTGCCGGGCTTCGGCCACGTGCTCTGCGGCCAGCCGCAGCGCGGCCTGGTGTTCCAGATGTTCATGATCATGATGGGGCTCATCAC
>DASXQK010000291.1:0-14547 GCA_036493015.1 Dongiaceae bacterium
CCTCCGCGCCGGTCGCTGCCTCGACCACGCGATAGGGCTGCGCGGACAGGGTCGTACGCAGGAACCGGCGGATCGGCGGTTCGTCGTCGACGACAAGGATGGTCGCGCGGTCGGTGGTCATCGGTTCCCCGAAACAGGCGGAGGGCGAAGGGCGCCCGAATCGCCGCAAGTAATGGCCGTATTCTGGCGGAGTTGGGCCTGTCGGCATAGGGAGGCGGATAGGGCAGGCTGGGCACGCGCGAAGAAGCGAAAGCCCGGAATCAGTGCGACGCAGCCCTAGGAGCTGCGTCGCGGGAGAGGCACAACAGCGATGGGGAACCCCGCGGTACCCGCGGGCACCACCTGCGCCCGCCTATCAGGCGGTGGCGCCACTTAAAATTGCGTTAACAGACATGCTAGGTTTTTTGCACAGTGAATTCGGCATTCGAAACAGACCGCCTAACCTTGCGCCTTGTACGCGAAAGCGACCGCACCGAGTTGATCGCCCTCGAACAGGAGCCGGAGGTGATGCGGTTCCTGAATGGCGGCAAGCCGACACCGGCGGAAGGCGGTCCAGCCGATTTCCTCATGCCGCGGGGTGCCGAGCCCGATATCTGGGTCGCGTTCGAAAAGTCGAACGGCGGTTTCATCGGCTGGTTCATCCTTCGCGCTACCGAATCGGGCATTGCCGACCTGGGCTATCGGCTGCGCCGCGAAGCCTGGGGTCGGGGCCTTGCGACGGAAGGCTGCCGTGCGCTCATGGCCAAAGGTTTCGACGAATTCGGTTTCGAACGCATCTTCGCCTCGGCCATGGCCGTGAACTTGCGCTCGCGGCGGCTCATGGAGCGGCTCGGCATGCGCCTTGTCCGCACGGTGCGCGGAAATTGGACTGTACCGTTGCCGGGAAGCGAACAAGGCGATGTCGACTACGAGATCACCAGGCAAGAATGGCAGAAGAGGCCGCCGGCCGCGATTTAAGGACCGGCGTTGCCACCTCGCTTGCTCTCGGGCATCGTCGCGGCGCCATGGGGGAGCTGATTTCCGAAACGCTGCGCGGCTTGACGCCGCTAGTCATTGCGCTGGCATTTCTTGCCGTGTTCGGCGCCGCCTTTCTCCGCGGCTTCACCGGTTTCGGCTTTGGCCTTGCCGCGGTGCCGGCGCTGTCTCTGGTGATGAGCCCTGTTGTTGCCATCCCCTGTACCCTGATGCTGGGAATGCTTGCCGGTGTTCAGGTGCTGCCCAAGATCCGCCGTCTGCCGGATTGGCGCTCAGTCTGGATTCTGGTCGCAGGCTCGCTCGTGGGAAGCCCGATCGGTATCTGGGTGCTGACCGCATTACCGGTAAGTGCACTCCGTGCCATGATCGGCGTCACTCTGATCGTCGCCGTCATCGTGCTCTGGCGTCAGCCGCGCTTCGGCAAACAGCCGTCCGTGCCGGTCGGGCTCGGCACCGGCGTCGTCTCGGGGGTGCTCAACGGCAGCACAGGTTTTGCCGGCCCGCCGGTGATCCTCTATTTTCTCAGCACCCAGGATTCAGTGCCGGTCATCCGGGCATCGCTGATGATGTACTTCTTCTTTTCGACCGGCGGCACGCTTGTCTATGACGCTTTCCGTGGGCTGATCGGCAGTCATGTCCTGCTGCTGACAGCGATCTTCTTTCCCGCGCTCTATCTCGGCAACTGGCTGGGCGATCGCTGCTTCGATGGCAGTTCGGCGGCGACCTATCGTCGTGTTGCGTTGGGGATCTTGTTGCTTCTCGCGGTTCTCGCCGTCGGCCGTGCGCTCTATGACGAGCTATAGGCCCAGCAGCCTGGCCGTGTGCCGGGCGATGATGCCCTGCTCGTCCGTGGCGATGGACCAGGCGCTGATTTGGCTGTCGGGCAGTGTCAAGCGCGGTCCGCCCGAGGCATTTGCCTTCTCGTCGAGCGCGATACCGAGCCAGCCTGCGTTCCGGCACACCTGCGCGCGAACCGGCGCCGCGTTCTCGCCAACGCCGCCGGTGAAGACCAGCGCATCGAGACCGCCGAGTGCTGCGGCCAGCGATCCAATCTCCCGATTGATGCGATAGCAGTATAGCGCGACCGCCATCGCTGCCTCGGGTGCCGTGTTAGCGAGCAAGGTTTTCATATCCGCGCTGAGGCCGGAGAGGCCCAACAGGCCAGAACGGTTGTAGAGCAGCTCCTCGATCTCGGCGAGGCTGCGCCCCTCGCGCATCAGATGCAGCAAAACGCCGGGATCGATACTGCCCGAGCGCGTAGCCATGATCAGGCCATCGAGGGTGGAGAAGCCCATGCTGGTGGCAATCGAATGGCCATCCTTGATCGCGGTGATGCTGGCGCCATTGCCGAGATGGGCGACGATCAGTCGCGAAGGCGAGGCGCCAGCCAGTGCAGGCATCGCCGCGACGATGGATTCATAGGACAGCCCGTGAAAGCCGTAGCGACGGACGCCGCGGGCATCGTATTCGGCGGGCAGCGGCAGGCGCCGCGCCTCTTCGGGGATCGTCGCGTGGAAGGCGGTATCGAAGCAGGCGATCTGTAGCAGCTTTGGCAGGCGCGCTGCGACGGCGCGGATGGCTGCAATGTTATGCGGCTGGTGATGGGGCGCGAGCGGGCTTAGGGCCGCGAGCGCCTCGATGGCCTTGTCGTCGACGCGAACCGGTTGCGTGAACTGACTGCCGCCATGGACAACACGGTGGCCCACGCCGGCGAGTTTGTTCGCATGGCCCTGGCCTTCGAGCCAGTCGAGAAGCAGGGCGATAGCGGCGGCATGATCGGCAATCGCGCCGGCAACGGCTCGCTGTTTGCCATCGATGGAGAGGCGCGGCTCACGGCCGATGCCGGCGATCTGGCCTTCATGGCTCGCCTTGCCCGACAGCGGCAGACGATAGAGCGCGAATTTGATGCTGGAAGAGCCGGCGTTCAGGACGAGGAGCATCATCCACGGCTTCTTTCTTCGGCGTCAAGTCGTGGATGCCCGGCTCAAGGCCGGGCATGACGAAGGGGTAGGTGAAAGCACCTCGGTCCCTCTGTGCCTCTGTGGTGAATCTTCCTACGCGACCGTGTAGGCCTTGTACTTGTCCAGCATGCGAACGGGTTTCTTGAGGGCATCGCGGCGGAAGGGATCGCCCAGCTCCTGCGTTGCCATGATCTCCAGGATCGTCGGCTTGTTGGAGGATGTCGCCTGCTTCAATGCATCGCCTACCTGGTCGGGACGGTCGACTGTGATGCCTTCCGCACCCATCGCGCGGGCAATTGCTGCGAAGCTCGGATTCTTCAGGTTCGTGCCGACATAGCGGTCGGCGTAGAAATCGACCTGGTTCTTCTTTTCGGCACCCCACTGGCCGTTGTTGAACACCACGGCCGTGACCGGGATGTTCTCGCGCACGCAGGTGAGCGTCTCCTGCAGGCTCATGCCCCAGGCGCCGTCCCCGACATAGGCGACCGCCGGCCGGTCGGGTGCGGCCACCTTCGCGCCGATGGCGGTGGGGAAGGCATAGCCGCAATTGCCGAAGCTCATGGCGGCGAAGAAGCTGCGCGGCTTGTCGAAGCGCAGATAGCTATTGGAGACCGAGCAGATATTGCCGATGTCGGTGGAGACCATGGCATTCTTGGGCATGGCCTCTTCCAACTCGCGCAGCAGGCGGCGCGGCGCTACCGGCGAGCCGTCGGCCTGGCCCCATTTGTTGAGTTCGGCCTCCCACTCGTCTTTTTGTTTTTTCACTTCGGCGAGCCGCGAATCCTTGTTGCCGCGCGAGACGATCGCTTCGTTCATCGTCTGCAAGCGGTTGAGGATTTCGGTGGCCGCCGCCCTGGCATCGCCGCAGACGCCGACGCTGATCTGCTTCACCAGACCCAGCATGCGGTGGTCGCTATCGACCTGGATGATCTTGGCGTTCTTCGGCCAGTAATCGATGCCGTGCTGGGGCAGTGTGCCGAAGGGCCCCAGCCGCGTACCCAGCGCCAGCACCACATCGGCCTGCGCGATCAGCTTCATCGCGGCCTTGGAGCCCTGATAGCCCAGCGGACCGCACATCAGCGGGTGCTTCGCGGGAAAGGAATCGTTATGCAGATAGCTGGTGACGACGGGGGCCGAGAGGTGCTCGGCCAGCGCGATGGCCTCGGCCTGGCCTTCCGACATGATGACGCCGCCGCCGGCGACGATGACCGGAAATTTGGCCCCGGCGAGCGCTTTGGCGGCCTCATCCAGGCTGCCGGCACCGCCCGCCGGCCGCTCGATGCGGATCGGCCTGGGGATCGTCACGTCGATATCGCCATAGAACATGTCGCGCGGGATGTTGAGCTGGGTCGGCCCTCGCTCGCTCAGCGCCAGATCGAAACAGCGGCCGGTCAGTTCGGCGATGCGGTCCTGGCGCGAGACATGAGCCTGGAACTTGGTGATCTTGGAAAAGATCGGCAGTTGTTCCGTCTCCTGGAAGCCGCCATGACCCATGGTGGCGCTGCCCGTCTCCGGCGTGATCACGACGATCGGCGAATGAGCCCAATAGGCTGCGGCCACGGCGGTGACGAAATTGGTGACGCCGGGGCCGTTCTGGGCGATGCAGACGCCCTGTTTGTTGGAAACCCGGCTGTAGCCGTCGGCCATATGGGCCGCGCCCTGTTCATGTGCGACCGAGATGAAGCGGATGCCCGCCGGCTCGAAGATGTCGAGGGCGTCCATATAGGCCGATCCCACGATACCGAAGATGTGCTTCACGCCATGGGCGACCATGGTCTCGACAAAGGCTTCGCTCGGGGTCATGCGCGTCATGAGAGATTCCTTTTTATTGTCGGCTCTTGCTAACGGGTGGCCCTGGTGCGCGGAAGAGCCAGATCGGGTTTTTCCGGTGCGCCAGCTAGCTGCGCCTCAATCACCTGGGCCAGCAGCTTGATGCCGGGTTCGATGCGCTCCAGCGCGATGGAGGAGAATCCCAGGCGGAAGAAATTCTTCGGCCCGCTATCCGAGAGGAAATGCACATCGCCGGTTTCAATAATGATGCTGGCAGCGGCCGCGTTCTTTTCCAGCAGCCGCGCATCCAGTGCCGGCGGCCCTTCGACCCAGAAGGCGGTGCCGCCGCTCGTCGGCACGAACTTGCAAGCCGCCAGGTGCCGGGCAAGCGCGGCCTGGAGCGCGGCCCAGCGTTGTTTCAGACTCTGGCCCTCGCGGCGCAGCAGGGAATCGTAGTGGCCGCGGGAGAGGAAGAGCGCCGTGGTACGCTGGTTGTTGGCCGGCGGGTGGCGCAGCATCAGCCGGCGCAGCGCACGGGCTTCGGCGATCAGCTCCCGCGCGCCGACGAGATAGCCGATGCGCAAGCCCGGCGCGAGTGTCTTGGAGAGACTGCCGACGAAGATCACCCGGCCATGGCGGTCGAGGGATTTAAGCGCCGGGGTGGGGCGGCTGGTGTGGTTGATCTCCGCCTCGTAATCATCCTCGATGAAGACGAAATCCTCGCGCTCGGCGCGCTCCAGCAGCGCCTGGCGGCGCGCCAGCGACATGGTCACCGTGGTAGGAAACTGATGGCTTGGCGTCACATGCACATAGTTGCAGGCGGCAAGTGCCGGGCTATCCATCATGCCGTCCTTGTCGACCGGAAGCCCAGTCAGCCGGCTGGTGCGCAGCAAGAAGATGTTGCGGGCATCGGCATAGCCCGGATCCTCAATGCCCACCTTCGTGCGCTCATCGATCAGCAGGGTGGCGAGCAGGTAGATCGCATGCTGCGCGCCGACAGTCAGAAGGATCTCGTCGGCCTGGACGAAGACGCCGCGGCGCGGCAGCAGCAAGGTGCGGATCTGCTCGATCAGCTGCGGATCGTCATCGGTAAAACTGTCGCTCGCCCATTCGCGTACGGCGGGCAGGCTGAGCGCCTGGCGCGAGCATTCCCGCCAGTCGGCGATGGGAAACAGCGCCGGGTCGAACTGGCCGTAGATGAACGGGTATTTGAAATCCTGCCAGTTGCGTGGCTTGACGATGTTGCGCTGGGTCGAGGGCCGGTTGCGCAGCCGCGCGAACCAGTCGGGCTGCGGCATGATCTGCGCGCCGCCCTTGGGTGCCGGTGACAGGCGCGCCGGATCGATCTCCTGGCTCACGAAATAGCCGCTGCGCTGGCGCGAAATCAGGAAGCCTTCTTCGACCAGATCCTGATAGGCGAGCGCCACGGTATTGCGTGCCACGGCGAGCGTGTCGGCCAGCTTGCGGCAGGAGGGAAGGGCAGAGCCCGGCGGCAGCTGACCATCGCGAATGGCCGCAACCAGCATCTGGCGCAGCTGCGTCTGCAGCGTGGCACCCGAACGGGCCTCCAGATGGAAAAGCTGGTCGCGCATGTAAAAGCTATGCCAAATCAGTTAGTTAAGATCGATTCCGATGTCCGGCCGAAATGGCCGATCTGTCCCTATGGGCCGCCCCCGGCGGCACCTAGAATCACCGCCAAATTTCACCCTGTCCAGCAGGAGCGTGAGCGATGCCGATCAGCGTCAACAGCCTGGAAAACCACTGGCTGCCCTTCACTGCCAACCGCGAATTCAAGGCCGATCCCCGTCTGCTGGTAAAGGCCGAGGGCGTCTATTACTGGAACCACAAGGGCGGCAAGCTGATCGATGGTTCCTCCGGCCTGTTCTGCTGTGCCGCCGGCCATGGCCGCAAGGAGATCGCCGACGCCGTCTACAAGTCGATGATGGAGATCGACTATACCCCGCATTTCCAGGTCGCCCATCCCAGCTCGTTCGAGCTGGCGCGCAAGGTTGCGAACTTGATGCCCGGCGATCTCGACTACGTCTTCTTCTGCAATTCCGGGTCGGAAGCGATCGATACCGCCATCAAAATCTCGCTCGCCTATCACCGCGCCCGCGGCGATGGTCAGCGTCAGCGCTTCGTCAGCCGCGAGCGCGCCTATCACGGCGTCAATATCGGCGGCGTGTCACTGGCGGGCATGGTCAAGAACCGCGAGACCTTCGGCGCGGTGATGCCGGGCGTCGCCCATATGCGCCACACATGGCTGGCGGAGAACCGCTACACGGTGGGCCAGCCGGAAAAGGGCGCGGAGCTTGCCGACGACCTGCAGCGTTTCGTCGATCTCTACGGCGCCAGCAGCATCGCTGCCTGCTTCGTCGAGCCGATCGCGGGATCGACCGGCGTGCTGGTGCCGCCCAAGGGCTATCTCGAGCGGCTGCGCCAGATCTGCGACAAGAACGGTATCTTGCTGGTGTTCGACGAGGTCATCTGCGGCTTCGGGCGCACCGGCAAGGCTTTCGCCTCGCAGAGCTTCGGCGTCATCCCCGACATGATCACCATGGCCAAGGCGCTGACCAACGGCGCACAGCCCATGGGCGCCGTGGCGGTCAGCGAGCGCATCTATTCGACCGTGGTCGACAATGCTGCTGCGGGCGGTGTCGAGCTGTTCCACGGCTACACCTATTCCGCCCATCCCGCGGCGTGCGCGGCCGGTATTGCGGCCCTCGACATCTATGAGAAGGAGGGGCTGTTCGATCGCGCCGCGGAAATGTCGCCATATTTCCTCGACCGGTTGTTCTCGCTCAAGGACATGAAGCAGATCACCGATATCCGCGGTTACGGCCTGCTGGGCGGTTTCGACCTGGCGCCGGGCGAGCGGCCGGGAGCGCGCGGCACCGAAGCACAGAAGAAGCTGTTTGCCGCCGGCATGCATATCAAGTTCACCGGCGATTCCGGCATCATCGCGCCGGCCTTCGTGGCGGAGAAAAAGCATATCGACGAGATGGTGCGCATCCTGCGCGAGGTCATCTCGACGTTCTGATCAAGCTGGTTGATCACTCCGGCTGATTAAGGCCCCGCCGCAAGGCGGGGCTTTTCTTTTTGGCGATCAGGGAGCCGGGTGATGCATCATGAGATAGAGCGCCTGGCCGCCGGTCAGTACCGCGAGCAGCATCAGCAACCGCAGCACCCAGCGCCGGAAGGTCTCGGGATCGGCAGTCTTGAAGCTGCGATGGCCGAGCCAGATGCCGGCGAAAAGCGGTGGCAAGAAGATGAGCGCGCGCCACAGCGCATTCCAGGTCAGCAGGCCGTTCCAGCCCTGCCAGGCCAGGCCCATGATGTCGGTATAGACGAAGAAGGCGATCAGCGAGGCGCGGCCCACGGCAACGCCCGCCGGTGAGCTGAAGAAGAACAGGATCACCGGCGGGCCGCCGATGCCAAAGCCACCGTTGCACAGGCCCGATGCGGCGCCGGCGGCGAAGGTCGCTACCCGGCCGGGCATCTTGTGCAGCACGAAGCCGCGCGCCAGCAGGATCGCCGCGGCCAGGACAAAGACCGCCATCGCCACGGTCAGCGGCTCGGACGGCACATTGGCCAGGGCCCAGACGCCGATCGGCGTGGCGACAAAGCAGCCGATGGCGAGCCACAGGATCGCGTGCCAGTGGATGTCTTTCCAGACATGGGGCAGCAGGCGCAGGCTGGCGGCGACCTCCATCATGAAGATCGACGGCACGATTTGTGCCGGTGGCAGCAGCAGCGAGAGCGAGGTGATGGAGAGCAGCGAAAAGCCGAAGCCGCTATAGCCGCGCACGATCGCCGCGCCGAAAACGCAGAGCACCGCATAGATGATCGTCACGGCTTGCATGGGATACGAGTCTGACTGGTGCGGGTGGGGGCGAATAGAGCCAGGTGGCGAAGGTTGCTGGGCCAGTGGGGAGCCGTTGGACGGGGCACCACGGATGGCCGGGTCAAGCGCGGCCATGACGACGAGAAGAAGTCGCGCTACAACCTCGCCCCATGATTTACCTGACCACAGAACGCCTCATCCTGCGTGACTGGCGCGCCGACGACCTGGACGCCTGGGCGGCGATCAATGCGGACCCTCAGGTGCGCCGGCATCTGGGCGACGGCACGCCCGCCGACCGCAAGGATTCCTGGCATATGATGGCGGCGGCAGCGGGCAATCAGGTGCTGAACGGCTTCGGCATGTGGGCGGCGGAGGAGAAGGCGAGCGGACAATTGATCGGCCGCATCGGCCTCTACCAGCCGCCGCATTTTCCCGATCTGGAGGTCAACTGGCTGCTGGGCCGCCCTTGGTGGGGCAACGGCTTGGCTCGCGAAGGGGCGCAGGCCTGTATCGCGCACGCCTTCGGCACCCTGGACCGGTTGAGCGTCTCTGCGTTCATCGAGGCCGGCAATGATCGCTCGATCGCGCTCGCTCGCCGCCTCGGCATGAACGATGCGGGTGAGCCCTGGCCCGGCGTTCGTCAGTTCCAGCGCCGGCGGGACGGGTAATTTTCATGTCGTTACTCAGCGCCGAGAAACTAGGCTTTGCCTATGGCGCCCGCACGGTCTTCAGCGATGTCGCTTTCGCCATCGGCGAAGGCGACCGGGTCGGGTTGATCGGCCCCAATGGCTGCGGGAAATCGACCCTGCTGCGGGTCATGGCCGGGCGCGAGGAGATCGATGGCGGGCGGCTGGGCCAACGCCGCGGCCTGCAGATCGCCTATGTCGACCAGATTCTGCCGGCGGAGAAGGAACGGCTGACGGCGCGGGCCGCCGTCGCCGAGGGGATGCCGGTGGCCGATCGCGCCATCTATGGCTATCGGGTCGATGCCGCTCTTGCTGCCTTCGGCTTCAGCGAGACGCAGATGGACCAACCCCTCGCCGAGCTCAGCGGCGGCTGGCGGCGTCTGGTCCTGATCGCGCGCGCAGTGGTGAGCGAGCCTGACCTGCTGCTGCTGGACGAGCCCACCAACCATCTCGATCTCGCCAAGATCCTTCGGCTGGAAGCTTGGATGCGCGACGAGCTGGCCTGCGCCTTCATCGTGGTCAGCCACGACCGCACCCTGCTGGACCGCACCACCGAACGCACCTTGGTGCTGCGCGATGGCGCAATCCAGGCTTTCGACCATCCCTGCAGCCGGGCGCGCGAACTGCTGACCGAACGCGATATCGCCGCTGCCCGCGCCCGCGCCGCCGAGGAAGACGAGGTGCGCCGGCTGGAGGCGAGTGCCAAGCGCCTGGCAGCATGGGGGAAGGTCTTCGACAACGAGAAGTTCTCGCGCCGCGCCAAGAGCATGGAAAAGCGCATCGACAAATTGCGCGCCGATATGACTGCGGTAGCGAAGAAGGATAAGCGCCAGCTCAGCCTGGCTGATGACGAGGCCCGCGCCAATATCCTGCTGCGCTGCCAGAACCTCACTATAAATGCGCCCGACGGGCGCAAGCTGTTTTCGCTGGATCGCCTGAACCTCGCCCGCGGCGACCGGGTGGCGATCCTGGGGCGCAATGCCAGCGGCAAATCGACATTCCTGCGCAAGCTCGTCGCCGAAGCCGCCGCCCGGCGCGAACAGCTTGCCGCGACCGCCGAGATCTATTTCAGCCCGCAGGCGAAGCCCGGCTATTTCGACCAGGAGCTTTCGCGGCTTCCCGCCGATCGCAGCCTGTTCGATTTCTTTGTGCGCAGTTTCACGCTGGGCGACCAGGCCGTGCGCCGCGAACTCGCCCGCGCCGGGTTTCCGGTCGTCGAACAGGAACGGCCGATCGGCGCTCTTTCGGGCGGCGAGCGGGCGCGGCTCCTGTTCCTGCTGCTGAAATTGGAGCAGCCCAATCTGCTGATCTTGGACGAGCCGACCAATCACCTCGATATCGAGGGCCGCGACCGGCTGGAAGAGGAGATATTGGCGAAGGATCTGACGGCCATCCTGGTCTCCCATGACCGCCGCCTGGTCGCCGCCGTGGCCAATCGATTCTTCGTGATCGAGCGCAGCCGGTTGAAGGAGGTCGACGGGCCGGAGCCGTTCTATGACTCCTTGCTAGCGGGCTAGAGCGGACTATTCTTTCGCCATGGTCTGCGATCCGGCCTTTCTCAGCGATGTACCCCTGTTCAAGCTGCTCGACGAGCAGGAGCGCACGGGGCTTGCTGCCGTTCTCGACCTGCGCCCGGTGACGAAGGGCGAAGTCCTGTTCCATACCGGCGAGCCGGGCGACCGCATGTTCGTCGTGCGCAGCGGCCAGGTGGAACTGTTCACCCAGGACAAGATGGGCCAGAAGATCGTGCTGGAGACGCCCGGCCCCGGCGATCAGTTCGGTGAACTGGCGCTGTTCGACGGCGGGGCGCGAACGGCTTCGGCGGCCGTGCTCGAGGATGGCGAGGTCCTGACCCTCGACCGCGAAGATTTGTTGGGCTTCGTGCGCCGGCATCCGGAAGCCGGGCTCGACATGCTGGCGATCATGACCCGGCGCATCCGCGAGACGAATGCGCGGCTCGCCAGCATGGCGGCACGCAATGTGAATGAGGAGATGGCGGAGCGGCAGACGCCGCTGCAGCGCGTCGTCGACTGGATCGCCGCCTTCAGCGGCTCGATTCCCTTTCTTCTGCTCCATGTCGCGCTGTTCGCCGTGTGGATCGGCTGGAACACGCTGCTGGCGCCCTTCGATCCATATCCATTCGGCCTGCTGACCATGGCCGTCTCGCTGGAAGCGATCGTGCTCTCGGTGCTAGTGCTGTTGAGCCAAAGCCGGCAATCTGCCAAGGAGCATATCCGCGCCGATATCGAATATGACGTGAACGTGAAGGCGGAACTGGAAGTGGCACACCTCCACGAGAAGGTCGATCTTCTCATGGAGTCGACCGCCGCGCGCCTCGACCGCTTGGAAAAGCTGCTGACGAAGAAGAGTTAGGTGAAGGCCTTGAAGGCGATCAGGGTGAAGGTGTCCTTGATGCCGGGCAGGGTCTGGATCTGCTCATTGACGAAATGGCCGATGTCCTGATCGTCGGACAGGTAGCACTTCATCAGCAGGTCGTACTGGCCCGAGGTCGAATGAACCTCCGAGACCTGCTCGACATTCTCTACCGCCTCGTCGGCCACCTTGTAAGCCTGACCGAGTTCGCATTTCACCATGATGAAGATGGTCTTCAAGGGCGCCCTCCGGCCGGCTGATTACGGCTCGATTGTATCCCTATTTTCGGCGCCTCGGCCAAGGTTCCGATCATGGCTTGCGAGCAGCCAGGATGACCGCACCGTCATCGCTGGCGCCATGCTTTTCCGCGCGGCGCAGAATTTCACCCAGCCGCCGCGCTGCCATGCCGTCATCGGTGATCCTGGCCAGCTGCGCCTGCCCGGCCGAGCGAATCGATTCCACGGTGAGCGGTTGCAGATAGAGATGCAGGCCATATTGCAGCGATACCCCCTCGACACCGGCTAGGGGTGCCATAAGCGCCGCCGGCGATGGACACTCGTTGTGGATCATGCCGGTCTGCCGGTCGATCGCTTTCGACCAGGCATCGAAATCGGCGGCAACCCGCTGCGATTCCACCGTCACGTCATACCACCCGTCGAGGATGAAGACCGCCTTGCGTGCAACCCGCATCGCCTCGCGCAAGCCCTGATCGAGACTCTCGAGGTGATGGGTGACGAATTGAAACGTCACGGTATCGAAACTGTCCGCGGCGAAGGGTAATGCCTCGCCCCGGCCGGTCTGAACGTCGAGCCCGTCCTTCGTTGCCTCGTCCACCTTGGCGCGATCGAATTCGATTCCCGCGGTGCGGCATCCGCGCTCGGTCAAATCCCGGATCAAACCGCCACCACCGCATCCGACATCGAGCACGGAGTCGGGCCTGTTCTCCAGCAGCAGGTTAAGAAATTGCCGGCGATAGCGGTCATGTGGCGTATCCTGCGCTTGCGTGGCGTCCATGATTTACCTCTGGCGAAGCCCCGATCATCGGCTGGCCCGCACTCGCTGATCAAGAGGTCAGATAGGATTTCTTGCTTTGGCTGCTTTCCGGATTCCGTGCCATATTTCGGCGCCCGGAATTGGGGCCGGGACCGATGCTTGGGGATTCGCCACCATGCTGACCACGATCGCGCGGTTTCGCGATCCGTGGGAGGCCCATATGTTTCGCGGGCTCCTCGACTGCGAGGGATTGCTCGCCGTCACCGCCTTCGATCGCCATGTTTCGGTCAACTGGCCGATCTCGCTGGCGCTCGGCGAAGTTCAGGTCCAGGTGGCGAGCGAGGATCGGGACGAGGCGCTGGCGATCTGGCACGAGGTTCAGGCCGGCGAATACAAGGCAGTTTTGGCTAATCGGTTTGGCGGCTTTGAAATCCGCTGCCCCAAATGTCGGTCGGGCGATATCAAGCGTGGCTTCTCGGTACCCTCGGTGACCTGCCTCGTGTTGTTCACGCTGATTGCCGGCGCGATCTTCGCCCCGCGCCGCAAGATCTGCGAATGCCGCCACTGCGGCAATATCTGGAATAGCGATAAGTGAGCGCTAAACGCGCGGTGCCGGTCAGTTCGGCGCTATCTGAAGCTTTAGAATGTGGCTACCGCTATAGAAAATTCTGACATGCAGGCCAGGCCTGAGGGGTCCTCCGTGGCTTGCCGTGTTGTTGAAGCCCGCATCGACGACATAATCCGAGTACTTGAAGTGAGCGTCGCCCACGTCGAATGTCTCCATGCTGTGTCCGGTGTAGGGCATAGGGTGAAAATTGGTCACGACGCCTTCAGCGATCTGGTATTTGCCGGTGCGCAGATCAGCGAGCAGATCGTGAAAGTCGGCAAATGTTTCGGTACAGATAAGAACGGCGAAACTCAACCCGACGACGATCAATAACAAACCAGCGTCCCTGGGCTTCAGAGGCCTCTTTTTCCGGGCCGTCTGAAAAAAAGCGGGCTTCCAGCGAAGCGCGACGCCTATCGCGGCGAAAGCCAACGGCCACACGCCCCAATACCAAGATTTGTACCCCGCCGTCTCAAGGTCGAAGACTGTTTGCCAATTCATTCTCTAACTCGGGACGTCACCACGGTCAGGCCGGGCTACGTCACCGCCGCCTTGACCGCGTGTCGAGGATCGCGCCAGGTGCCCTCGCGCGAGATGCCCGCCAGGCGGTCGACCGCGTCCCAGACATCGGCATAACTCATGGTCAGCGGCGTAAAGCCGAAGCGGATCAGGTCGGGTGCACGAAAATCCGGCACCACGCGGCGTTCGCGCAACGCTTGTGTGAGCTCATAGCCATGGGGATGGCTGTAGGAAAGATGACTGCCGCGCCGCTTGTGATCGCGCGGCGAGATGAGCCTGAGGCCAGCATCGGCGCAACGTGTATCCATAAGCTCGGCAAACAGATCCATCAGCCTCTGGGCCTTGGCATGGATGCGCTCGATGCCCGCCTCGAGCAGTAGGTCGAGCGAGCTATCGAGAATGCTCATGGCGATGACCGAGGGCGTGCCGCAAATGGCGCGCTTGATGCCGGATGCGGGGCGGTAATGCGGTTCGAAGGCGAAGGGGGCCGCATGCCCCAGCCAGCCAGATAGCGGCTGGGCAAAGGTCTTCTGCCAGTTGCGGGCCACATGCAGATAGGCCGGTGCGCCGGGGCCGCCATTGAGGAATTTGTAGCCGCAACCCACGGCGAAATCGGCCTCGCCGAGATTGACAGGCACAGCGCCAGCGCTATGCGAGAGATCCCAGATCATCAGCGCACCCTTGGCGTGGGCGGCGGCGGTGACCGCGGCCATGTCGTGCAAGGCCGCGCTGCGGTAATCGACATGGGTCACCAGGACCGCCGCCACATCCTCGGTCATGGCCGGCACGATGTCGTCAGCGAGGCGCACCTCGACATCG
>DASXQK010000292.1:0-7751 GCA_036493015.1 Dongiaceae bacterium
TTAGGGGGTGATGGTCAAGGTGTAATTCGCGGGGGGGGCGCGTCCAAATCGTGTTGCCTTCCAACAGTCGAGCTTGCTACTCGCAAGCGCGTCACCGGTCGCTCGAAGATTGTGCTTCCGATTTCACTTCTTCCCTCAGAGTTTCGTTGCCGCCAACTTTTCCTCGTTCAGCTCGTAACCCATGCCGGGCGCCTCCGGCATGACGATCCAGCCTTCGGCATTCACCGTCAGCGGGTTCTTCATCATGAAGTCGCGCCGCACCAGGCTCCACTCCGGCGGGTCATAGGGAAACTCCAGGAACGGCGCGCCGGTGACGCCGCAGACGAGCTGAGCATTGGCCATCACACCCATGCCATTGGTCCAGGTGTGCGGCGTGAAGACGAGATTGTGGTCCAGCGCCATCTGGCCGACCTTTCGCAGGCCGGTGATTCCGCCGACGAGAGCGGCATCAGGCTGCAGTACATCGAGACAGCCACGCTCGACCAGCGTGCGAAATTCATAGAGCTCGCGGGTCATCTCACCGCCAGCAATGCGGATATCGACGGCCCGGCGCAGTGCTGCCATGCCTTCGTAATCCCCGCGATGCAACGGCTCTTCCATCCAGTAGATGCCGAGCTTCTCCAGCGCGCGCGCCACGGGAATCGCATCCTTGACGCTCCAGGGCATCTCGGTATCCCAGGGCATTCGCCAGCCCTGATTGCAATCCACCATCAGGGTCAGCTTGTCGCCGACCTCCGCGCGCACGGCCGTGAGCGCCTCGATATCGTCATGCCAATCGCCGCGATGAAAGCGCACCTTCATGCCGGCGAAGCCCTGATCGAGGAAACGCCGCGCGGTCTTGGCCATGCCGTCGGGCTTTCGCAGCGTACCGGAGGAGGCATAGGCACGAACCTTATTGGTCAGCCCGCCCAGCATCTTCCAGACCGGCAGGCCCGCGATCTTGCCGGCCAGGTCCCAGAGTGCGAGATCGAGCGGCCAGCAGCGGCCGTAGTGGAAGCCGATATTGTTGATGATGCGAAAATGCCGTTCGAGGACGAGGGGGTCATGGCCGATGAACAGATGCTCATGGCCCGCGAACCCCACCATCATGTCACCGGAGCCAACACCCGTCAGGCCTTCGTCGGTCGTAACCCGCACGATGGTCGCATCGAAATGAGCGCGCGGCCGCGTATCCCAGCTGGCATTGAAGGGCGGGTCCAGCGCGAGGCGATGATGGGTGATGACAATGCCGGTTATCTTCACGAAAACCCCCGATAAAACGCCGCGGCGGCGCGGCAAATTGGCGCGCGACATTGGCAGACGCCTATGCCTATCTATCGCGCGTTTTCGCCCACCTCCAGTCTGGAATCGCCACGATGCTCGCCAATTTCTATTTCGGACCCACGGCCAAGGTCGCTTTTGGGGTCGACCGCATCGAGAAGCTCGCCAATGACGCGACCGCTTTGGTGGGCGAGGGCGCCCCGGTGCTGCTGATCAGCGATCCCGGCATCGCAGCCCTGGGCGACCGGGCGGAGGCGATCCTGAGCAAGGGTGGACACAAAGTCGCCCGCTTCCAGGATATCCGCAGCGACCCGCTGACCCGCCAGATCGACGCCGCCGCGGAACTCGCGCGCAAGCGTGGCGCCAAACTGGTGGTGGGTCTGGGCGGCGGCTCTGCCCTCGATGTCTCCAAGATGGCGGCGGCCATCGCCCCGGCCAACCAGCCAACCGAGTATTATTCGCTCGCCGCCAACCCGCTGCCGAATAAGCCGCTGCGCAAGATCTGCATTCCCACCACCTCGGGTACCGGATCGGAAACGACCAAAGTCTCGGTCTTCACCAACGCCAAAGATGAAAAGGTCTGGGGCTGGGGCGACGCACTGAGCGCCGACCTCGCTTTGCTCGATCCGCGCCTGACCGTGGGATTGCCTGCGCATCTGACGGCGGCGACCGGGGTCGATGCGCTGGTCCATGCCATCGAGGCCTGCACGATCCGCCGCGCCAATCCGATGAATGACGGCGTCTGCCTGCAGGCGATCCGGCTGATCGCCACATATCTGCCGCGCGCCGTTGCCGCACCCGACGATCTGGATGCCCGCGGCCAGGTTCAGATCGCTGCCTGCCTGGCGGGGATCGCCATCGACAATTCCGGCACCGGTGTTGCCCATGCGCTGGGCCATGCCCTTGGCGCGCTGGGCCATGTCCATCATGGCCGCGCCGTCGGACTCTCTTTGCGCGCTGCCCTTGCCTGGAATGCGGAAGCCGCACCGGAGCGGCATACCGCCGTTGCCACCGCGCTTGGCGTGCCGAGCGAGGGCCGCAAGCCCGCCGATGTGCTGAATGAACTCGCACCCCGTTTCGATGCCTTCATCCGCGCGACCGGCCTTGCGGTCTCTCTGGTCAAGGACGGTCTCGCCCCCAAGGATAGCGAGCGTCTGGCTGCCCTAACCATGGCGCCGGAGAACAAGGCGATGCGCGATTCCAACTGCCGGCCCATCACCGCGGCCGATGCGCTGGCGCTCTCACAAGCGGTGTTGAGCGCCGCCTGAGCGGCGGTCAGATCGCGCCGGAAAGCTCCAGGGGATAGATCGGAAAGCGGGCCGTAAGATTCCGCACCTTGGCAAGCGTTGCCGCTTCCACCGCCTCGTTTCGCTCCGGCGCCTTCGTTAAACCGTCGAGAACATCGGCGATCCATTCGCCGGTCTGGCGCAACTCCACTGGCCCGAAACCGCGTGTCGTCACTGCCGAAGTGCCGAGACGCACACCCGAGGTGATCGTCGGCTTTTCCATGTCGAACGGCACGGTGTTCTTGTTGCAGGTGATGCCGGCACGTTCGAGGCTTTGCGATGCCGCGAGGCCCTTCAGCGACTGCCGGTGAAGATCGAGCAGGACGATGGGCGTATCGGTGCCGCCGCTGACCACGTCATAGCCGCGGCGGACAAGCACTTCTGCCAGCGCTCGGGAATTCTCCAGCACGGTTGCTGCATAGCGGCGGTATTCGGGTCGCAGCGCCTCGGCGAGGCAGACAGCCTTGGCGGCGAGAGCGTGGAGCAGCGGGCTGCCTTGCGTGCCGGGGAATACCGCGGTGTTGAACTTCTTCGCCAGCGCCTCGTCATTGGTCAGGATGATGCCGCCTCGCGCGCCGCGCAGTGATTTATAGGTCGTCGTCGTCGCGACATGGGCATGGGGGAAGGGATGAGGGTGAACGCCACCGGCGACAAGACCGGCGAAATGCGCCATATCCACAAGCAGGGCAGCGCCGACTTGGTCGGCGATCGCGCGCATCCGGGCGAAATCGATTGAACGCGGATAGGAAGAGCCGCCGGCGATGATCAGCTTCGGCTTGTGCTCGCGGGCCAGTGCCTCGGCGGCATCGTAATCGATCAGCCCATCCTGGCGGCGCACGCCATACTGGACGACGCGGTAGATCTTGCCGCTCTGATTGGCTGGTGCCCCGTGACTCAAATGCCCGCCGGCAGTCAGCGCCATGGAAAGCACCGTATCCCCGGGCTTCATCATCGCCTGCAGCACAGCCTGGTTCGCCTGGCTGCCGGAGTGGGGCTGCACGTTGGCAAAGCGGGCACCGAACAGCTTGCAGGCACGCTCGATGGCGACGCGCTCGATGACGTCCACATTGGTGGCGCCGCCGTGGTAGCGATTGCCCGGCAGGCCCTCGACCGTCTTGTTGGTGAGCAGCGAACCCTGCACTTCGAGCACGGCTCGGCTGACGATATTCTCGGAGGCGATCAACTCGATCATCTCCGTCTGCCGGCGCCACTCTTCCGCCAACGCATCGGCTATCTCGGGATCGCTCTCGCGCAACCGCGCGGTGAAATAGCCGTCATGGACAACAGGCCGCGGCGGGATATTCGGCGGCTTGTTCATGCGGCCGCTGCCAGCAGGCAATTATCGTCGAGTGGCACCAGCGGCGCGAAATCGCGGTGATGTTTGTAGTCCGGCCGGGCGAATGCCGTCTGTGCGTTCTCCACCGGATTGACGATCAACGAGAAGATGCGCCGGTTCCAGGGCGAGAGATTGGGTGGTGAAGCATGCACCAGCGTGTCGCCGAAGATCAGCGCCGTACCGGCCGGTCCGGTGGCCGAGACGATGCCCTGGGCCTCGACCAGCTTGGCCACGCTCGGACGGTCGACGACCCACAATGGATAACTGGTCGAGACCGTGTCGAGGGTCGCCTCCGGCGTTGCATGGCGGTGCGAGCCGGGGATGAAATAAAGCGGTCCGTTGAATTCGACCACGTCATCGAGAAAGACATGGAGATTGAGCGCCAGCGGTCTGGTGACGCCATCCTCGTTGCGATGCGTCGCGAAATCGTAATGCCACTGCCAAGCCTCGCCTTCGAAGGCAGCCTTTACATTAACCTTGACCTGCTGGGGATAGAGCCGGTTGCCCAGAAGCTGGAAGGCGGGGCCGAGCAGGCGAGGGTGGCGCACCAGCCTGGCGTAAGCCGGGTGGCGCAGATGCAACCCCATGGCCGTGCGCACTTCGCCGCCCAGTTTTTCGCGGACGTTCGCTGGCGTGTCTTCGGCAAATACAGGTACAAGCGCCGCGCGCAACACCTCGACCTCGCGTGCCGAGAACAGTTCAGGCAGCACGAGATAACCGTCCCGCTCGTATTGGCGTAATTGAGTTTGCGAAAGCTGCATCACCGTTCACCCCGCGATCTCGTCCCCTATGCCGCAAGTTTCCGGGCGGCGGGGCATTTCGTGCAAGCCAAAATCCCTCCGGCATGGCTTAATTGGGCTAAGCCATGACCCGTCGATTGCCGCCTCTCAATGCTGTACGCGCCTTCGAAGCCGCCGGCCGCCAAGGCAGTTTCCTGCTGGCCGCGCGCGAATTGCGGGTGACCGCCGGCGCGATCAGCCACCAGGTAAAGCAACTGGAAGCCTTTCTGGGTATTCGCCTGTTTCACCGCCTGCAGCGCGGCATCGTGCTGACCGAGGCCGGCACGAACTATCTGGCGGGCTCGCGCGACGCCCTCGACCGGCTTGCGACGGCGACCGAACAGCTTGCGATCGGCAGCCGGACCCGGATGCTCAGGATCAGTGCGCTGCCCGCCTTTGCCGAAAAATGGCTGGTACCGCGCCTGCTGCAGTTTCAGGAAAAGCACCCGGATATCGATGTGCGCCTCGCCGCCGATGCCGACATCGTCGATTTCGTCACCAGGGACTACGATATCGGGCTTCGCTACACCGATGGACGTCATCCCGGTCTGCGGGTGGATCTGCTGCTGAAGGAGGAGATCTTTCCAGTATGCAGTCCGGCCCTGCTGCAGGGGTCTCGCCCGTTGCGCCGGCCGGAGGATCTGTCAGGCCACACATTGCTCTACGACGTTCACTGGCAAGACGATTGGCGCCTCTGGCTGGGTGCGACGGGTCTGGCCGACCTGCGGCCCCGGCAGGAATCCCGTTTCACGCTCTACAGCATGGCGCTGGAGGCGGCGATGCGGGGCGGGGGCGTGCTCATCGGCCACAGCGCCTTGATCGCCGATGATCTCGCCAGCGAACGTCTCGTGGTGCCTTTCGCCGGCCGTGCGCCTGCACCGCACGCCTATTATCTTGTCTGTCCCAAATGGGCGGAGGGCCGCCTGGCGGTCCAGGCTTTCCGCAACTGGCTGATGGGAGAGCTCGCGGAAGTCACCCGGGCGCAAATCACGCCGCGCGGCGAAACACCGCGAAAATCGCCGGTCAGTCCGCGCAAAAAGACTAAGTCGCGCTGAAGGCCTGGATCCCAGTCTGAGCACGGCCCAGGATCAGGGCGTGCACGTCGTGGGTTCCCTCGTAGGTGTTCACCGCCTCGAGGTTCATCACATGACGGATGACATGATATTCGTCGGCAATGCCATTGCCGCCATGCATGTCACGGGCCGTGCGCGCGATGTCGAGCGACTTGCCGCAGGAGTTGCGCTTCAACAGCGAGATCATTTCAGGCGCGGCGCGATCCTGGTCTTTCAGGCGCCCCAGGCGCAGGCAGGCATGCAGGCCCAGCGTTATCTCGGTCTGCATGTCGGCGAGCTTTTTCTGGATCAGCTGGTTGGCGGCAAGCGGGCGGCCGAATTGCTTGCGGTTCATCGTGTAATCGCGTGCGGCATGCCAGCAAAATTCAGCAGCACCAAGCGCGCCCCAGGCGATGCCGTAACGCGCATTGTTGAGGCAGCCGAACGGCCCTTTCAGCCCCGTCACATTGGGCAACAGGTTTTCCGCCGGTACTAGCACATCCTCCATGACGATCTCGCCGGTGATGGAGGCGCGCAGCGAGAACTTGCCCTCGATCTTCGGCGTGGAGAGGCCTTTCATGCCGCGTTCCAGGATGAAGCCGCGGATCGCCCCGCTGTCATCCTTGGCCCAGACGATGAACACATCGGCGATAGGCGCATTGGTGATCCACATCTTGGCGCCCTTCAGCACATAGCCATCCGCCGTCTTGCGCGCGCGGGTCACCATGCCGCCGGGATCGGAGCCGAAATCTGGCTCGGTCAGGCCGAAACAGCCGACCAACTCGCCGGTTGCCAGGCGCGGCAGATATTTCTTGCGCTGCGCCTCGCTGCCATAGGCATAGATCGGATGCATGACGAGACTCGACTGCACACTCATGGCCGAGCGATAGCCGCTATCCACGCGCTCGACCTCGCGGGCGACGAGGCCGTAGCAGACATAGTTCACGCCGGCGCAGCCATAGCCATCGATGGTCGAGCCCAGCAGGCCGAGTTCGCCCAGCTCGTTCATGATTTCGCGATCGAACTTCTCATGGCGGTTGGCCATGAGGATCCGGGGCATCAGCTTTTCCTGGCAGTACTGACGCGCACTGTCGCGCACCATCCGTTCGTCTTCGGACAACTCGTCTTCCAGCAGAAGCGGGTCTTCCCATTTGAATTCCGCGCGGGAGGCACCTTTGGGCATGGCAGCGGCTGCGGTCTTGCTCATCACCGGATCTCCTGAGGCGGCGCCAAATCCGGCGCCCATACATGAGCGCAAACTAGCATTCCGTCCGGCAATGGCAAAGCAGCGAGCCGGTGGCGTTACGGGCGCAGGCGGCCCTCAGAAAGAATTGTCGGCCGCGGCGATTTCCCGCCGGCGCTGATGATAGCGGCGCATCTTGGCGCGGCTGCCGCAAATTTCCATTTCGCACCAGCGCCGGCGGCCGTTGCGCGTCTTGTCGAGAAACATCCAGCCACAGAAGCAGCCGGGGCAGACCTTGATCCGGGCGAGATCGCCCTTCGTCAGCAACTCTGCCGCCGACCGGACGATGGGCCAGAGCAGGCTTTCGGGCGGCATGGCGCCGGCAGTCCAGCGCCAGGCGAAACCCTGAGGGGTGCTTTCAATCGCCGCGGCGACCATGGCTTCGGCCAGGCAGGTGTTGAATTCCGCAAGCGCCGCAACAGGCGCAGGACCGCCTTTTGAGACGGCGGTGAAAATGGCGTGAAGCGCATCGCGCAGGGAAAGGGCGCGTTCGAGAACCTGTTGCCCGACGCGCGTGGCGGGCGGATCGAGCGCCTTTGCCGTCGCCTCGTCGATGGCGCCGGCATGGCGCGCCCAGGCCAGCAGATGCTCGAAGCGGAACAGATGCTCCAGCAACCGCTCGGTTCCGCGTCCGCTGGTGGTGTTGACGAAATTCAGGCAGAGCGCGCCGCCCAACTGGGTCAGCCGCCCGGCACGGCTGGGTGGAAAATCTTTTTCGAGCGGGCGCGCCATGGTCTTGAGATCGACTGCCTTACCGGTTAAAGTTAGTTTGATGGTAACATCTATTTTTGTTCG